>CAIZEE010000127.1 GCA_903931835.1 uncultured Elstera sp. | reverse complement strand
GCCAGTCCAACACATAAGGAAATCCACGTCCATGAAGCTTCGCGTCGGCTATCACATCATCTATGACTGTCCCAAACCGACGCCGATGGTCCTTATGCTGCACACTCACTATTCGCGTGCGAAGGACGTATTGATCCCGGACTTGCTCGTCGTCGATCCACAGGTTTCTGTAACGCCCTATCGCGATGGCTTCGGCAATCTATGCAGCCGGATTGTTGCACCCGAGGGACGCATATCGTTGTCGACTACGGCCCTGCTTGAAATCTCCGACCGACCCGAAACGCGAGAGCCTTTTGGTTATCAAACTGCCGTCGAGGACCTTCCGGACGAATGCCTGGTCGCCTTACTCGGCAGCAGATATTGCGAGACTGATCTACTGTCGGAAACTGCCTGGCGGTTGTTCGAGTACGCCGGTTCCGGCGCTGCGCGGGTTCAGGCCATCTGCGACTTTGTGCATCGCCACCTGACCTTCGGATACCACGACGCAAGGCCGACCAGAACAGCCTGGCAGGCGTTCCAAGAACAGCGCGGCGTTTGCCGCGACTACGCTCATCTGGCGGTGACTTTCTGCCGCGCGATGAATATCCCGGCCCGGTATTGCACTGGCTATATCAGCGATATCGGAGAGCCGCCGCCCTATGGCAAAATGGATTTCGCGGCGTGGTTCGAAGCCTATGTCGGCGGCAGCTGGCAAGTCTTCGACCCGCGCAACAATGCGCCCCGCATCGGCCGCGTACTGATGGCGCGGGGCCGCGACGCCGCCGATGTCGCCATCAGCTACGCTTTCGGGCCGGCCGACCTCATCCAGTTCGACGTAGTTTGCCAGGCGGAGTCGTGACACAGTCCGATTTGAATTTCCGAGGTTCCGTGTGCTCCCGACGGCCGGTCATCGGGCATGCCGATTATTCCCAGGTTTGACCGCCACCGGCACAAAGACGCGGTGCGACGTTTCTCGCGGTCGGCCAGCAGTCCCGTTGCTCTTCTGGTCGATACCTAACCTTGCTGACGCGCCAAATATTGTCTGCTTAGCCGGTATCCAACAGGCCGTTCGGATCGAAAATCGGCGTCAGATCAGGGGCTCGCGTCGCCGATTAATGAACCACCGAGATCATCGTATTCGGATAGGTGAGTCTAATCGCTGAACGCCGGGCCCTCTACTATCGCCTGGCGAGGAACCGTTAGGTTGTGTGAGGTTGACTCTTGGTTCGCGCGGTCCAACTCATAGCATCGGAGATCAAGTCGCCTGGTCAGAAGACCAATGCGGCAGGTAGCTCCAGATTGCGTCCCGGCGGCGATATGAGTTCGTCGTCCAATTAAATAAAGAGGAAACCCGCTATGAACTTGAAACGCCTTTTCGTCGCTGCTGCGTGTATGAGTGCCGCTGCACAAGCCGCCTTCGCCGTCGACTCCAACGTCTCAATGACCTCGGCGCTGAAGCCGGATGCGTTGTGGGCAAAGGTCGGCGATTTTTGTGCGATCGGAACCTGGCACCCGGCCGTTGAAAAATGCGTCCTCAGCGCTGACGGCAAACAGCGCACCCTGTCGTTGAAGGGCGGTGGCACCATCGTCGAGGGGCTGGAGGCTTGGGATAACGCTAAGCATAGCTACACCTACACGATTCTCTCCAGCCCGCTGCCGGTCGCGAACTATCATTCGACGATCAGCGTTTCTGCTGATGCCAAGGGTTCGATCATCACATGGGTTGGCAAATATGACGCCAAGGGGGCGTCGGACGCCGATGCCAAGAAGACCATTGATGGCATCTACGAAGGCGGCGAGAAGGCTCTCGTCGGCAATTAAGGTCTGCCTATCGCGGGGGGCGCCGTATAGCGGTGCTCTCCGCTTCGTACGGCGCTCTATCCTAACCTTCCTACTCTCCAAGACGCCAACCGGCGTCATAAAGCTCGGTTAGGAAACCCTTATCGTCGCTCGCTCAAGCAGGGCTGAGATCCGGCCGGGCTGTGACACGATACGGGACTGCAGTCGTGGGGCGGGCAAGCTGCCACCCCACGACTGCAGGCTGCCTTACGGCAAATCCAGCGTCGCGGCTTACTTCGAGCCGTGAATGCCCCAATAGTCGAACGTCATCTTGCCGTCGGCCATCTTCTCGTTCTTTGCGACATAGAATTTGTTGCCGAAAACGAAGATCACCATGTCCTCGCCCATCGCCTGAGCGTGCTTCATGATGTCGGCCATCATGGCTTTGTCGGGCATCGCCACCATCGAGGTCTTGCCGTCGGCGGTGATCATCATCATCTTGTCCGCCGGCATCTCATCGGCCAGAACCGCTGACGAAAACGAACAAAGTGCAGCAGCAACAGCGACCGCCGATAGTGTAAAACGAGACATCTTAGTTCTCCCATGTTGGATTATTATGGAAAGGCATGTTCATTTCATGACCGATACGCGATCGTTAAAGAACATGCTTTCCAATTTTTGTTTTGACCGACCTACAGTTCGCGTCCTTCGCGCGAAAGGTTACGCCATCCGTCGATACGATGACAAGTGGTTCAACAGTGCATATGGGCATCAAGCCCCCTAAGCGGCGTGCACGACCGGAAAGTCGATGTCGGTTTGGGCGACGACATTCAGCAGGTTCGTAAAGATGTTCTCGGCGGTTACCGCAAGGATCTCCACAATCTGTCCATCGCTGAAGCCCGCAGCGCGCACCGCCTTGACGTCGGCATCGGAGATATGGCCGCGTTCCAGCACGACTTTAACAGCGAAGCTCACTGCGGCGTTCGCCTTCGGGTCACCCGATAAACCCTTGCGGTTCAAGGCAACTTCCTCCGGCGTGATCTTGGCGAGGTTAAGGCCGAGATAGCTGTGCGCCGAAAGGCAGTAATCGCACCCATTGGCTTGCGCGATGGCCAGCGCGATCCGCTCACGCGTCTTGACGTCCAAAGTCTTAGCAAGCGCACCATTATTGGCGGTGAAACCCTGCAGAGCCGCTGGGCTCTGGGCGATCAGTCGAAACATATTGGGCACGACGCCAATCTGTTTGTGCACAGCGTCCAAGATTGGTTTTGAGGCCTCGGGGACATCGTCGCGGGCCGGAACGGTAAGACGGGACATCGTTTTCCTACTTTCTGAACTGCGGGAACCGACCACCGGTTCCGACACGCCTGAACGTAATCACTCCCATCTGTAGGGATAATTAGCTATTATCAGGAATAAACTTCCCATTTTTTGGAATAGCTATGGATCGCCTCGAAGCCATGAAGATCGTTCTTGCCGTCGTCGAAAAGGGAGGCTTTTCGGCTGCCAGTCGCGATCTCGGCATACCGCTGGCGACCGTCAGCAGGAAGGTGCATGAGCTTGAACGGCACCTCGGAACCAAGCTACTGGTCCGCACGACCCGGAAGGTGGCGCTGACGGATGCCGGCGCCCTTTATGTGAGCTCGGCGAGGCGCATCCTGGATGAGATTGACGAGATTGAGCGCATCGCCGCCGGCGAATTTCATATTCCCCGTGGCGAACTTATCCTCAGCGCGCCGATTCTTTTCGGCCATCTGCATGTCTTGCCCACGGTCGTCGAGTTCCTGGGCTCCTACCCCGACATCAATGTCCGGTTGCTGCTTTCGGACCGCAATGTTCAGTTGATCGATGACCACGTCGATATGGCGGTGCGGATCGGGTCACTACCGGATAGCTCGTCAATCGCGACGCGTGTCGGGTCGCTGCGCACGGTGGTGTGCGCCAGCCCCAAGCTGCTCGCAGCGCACGGCGTGCCCAAAACGCCCGAGGATCTGCTAGCCCTGCCCTGCGTAAATTTTGAATTCCTGTTCCCGGCCTCGCTTTGGTCATTCCGCTTGAACGACACCAAAGGCGTCGTGGATGTACACACCCATCCTCGTCTATCGGTCACGACCGCAGAGTCCGCCGTGTCGGCCGCGATAGCAGGTGTTGGCGTAACGCGTGTGCTCCACTACCAATGCGCAAGCGCGTTACGCGAGGATAGTTTGCGGATCATTCTTGCCGATTTTGAGGGTGAGCCCGTGCCCGTTCATGTGCTTCATGCCGGCAGGGGTGCGCTTCCCTCAAAAATGAGGGTCTTCCTGGATTTCGCCGTCAACCGGTTGCGAGAGCGGCTGAACTCCCTCTGATCTCTCGACTGAGGGCGATGCGGTCACATCGATACAGGAACTGACCACCCCGCCGATCCAGATGTCAGCGCCGTCCAGTTTGACCGCAATTCATGCTTGGCGGCTCGGTATCAGTAATGGGTCGTTTGCGCACCTTGTCGGCGCGAGAGTATGGGAGTACTGAATGCGCGATGCGCGTTAGCTCCCGGCTGATGATCCAGACCAGCCAATCAGATCGGTCAAATGGCGTAACCGCATGAACTCTTTCAATCGAGACGAGCGCTTTCGTTTGGTCATCGAGGCCGCACCGAACGCGATGATGGTGGTTAACCCGGATGGCCAGATTGAAATGATCAATCTGCAGGCCGAGCGTGTTTTTGGCTACACCAGAGAAGAGCTGCTTGGCCAACATGTTGAAGTACTCATTCCTGAGCGGCTTCGACCCGTCCATAGCGCCTTACAGCAGTCTTTTTTTGACCAACCGGCGTCCAGGCCCATGGGTGCGGGTCGTGAACTATTCGGTCGAAGAAAGGACGGCAGCGAGTTTCCGGTCGAGATCGGACTCACCCCCTTTGCGACCGAAAAAGGCGTCATGGTCCTGTCTGCCATCGTTGATATCACTGAGCGCACGCAGAAGGGCGCCGACGCAAATTATCTGGCGGCGATTGTCGAATCCTCCAACGACGCTATCATTGGTAAGGATTTGAACGGCCGCATCCAAAGCTGGAATAGGGCTGCAGAAACCATTCTCGGCTATCCCGCCGATGAAGTGATCGGCCAGGACATCGCCCTGCTTTTTTCTCCAGAACGCCTTTACGAGGAAGCCAGCATTCTCGACTTGATCAAGCGCGGGCAGAAGGTTGAGCATCACGAGACCGAGCGACGGCACAAGGATGGTCGATCAATCCCGGTCTCTCTCTCGGTATCGCCAATTCGCAACGCACATGGCGTGATCGTCGGCGCATCCAAGATCATGCGGGATATCACTGATCGCCGGGAAGCAGAGCGGGCGCTGGCGCTGAGCGAAGCAGAGTTTCGGGCCAGTTTCGAGGGAGCGGCGGTCGGCAAGGTTTTGGCAGAGCCCACGTCACGCCGCATTCTGCGTGCCAATCACGCGCTGGCCGACATGCTCGGCTACGCCCCCCAAGACATGGTCGGGCGTACGGCGTCAGAGTTCACCTGGCCTGATGATCGGGCACTGGACGATGCAAAATATCAGCTCCTCCTGTCCGGCGGTTCGGACGCCCATGTTTGCGAATTGCGATATGTCCGGCGCGACGGCGCGACGATCTGGGTCCGCGTCTCGGCCACGCTGGCGAGGGTGCCGGAAAGCAGTCAACCGGTTCTGGCAATCATCGCCATTGAAGACATTGACGCTCGATACCGCGCACAGGCTGATCTGCTTGACGCGAAGCTATCTCTGGAAAGAGTGGTCGAGGAACGTACGGCCGCGCTCAACCAGAGGAATCTCCTCCTGCGCGAAGTTTACCATCGTGTCAAAAATAATCTCCAGATCGTCGATGGCCTATTGCTGATGCAAACGCTCAAAATTGTAGACGCAGAGGCAAAGGAGGCTGTTCTTGATTTGCGAGGCCGCATATTCGCTCTCGGATTGGTTCATCAGCAACTGATGGGTTCCTGCGATCTGAATACATTTGACGTCGCCCCCTTCCTGATGGAGCTGTCACAAAACATCGTTGATGGCGGCGCCTCAGACGCCATTGAGATTTGTGTCGATTCCTACGCCCTGGATGTGGGGTTGGATTTTGCCGTTCCCCTTGGGCTGATGGTCAACGAACTGGTTACAAATTCACTCAAGCATGCCTTCCCGGAGGGCGCGGGAAAGATCGCCGTGATCTTGCAGCCGGATACCGACGGTAATGTGGTGCTGACTGTCTCAGACAATGGGTGCGGACTGACTGCCCGAAACGGCGCGAGCATTGGCAAGCCCGGCCTCGGAACAGGAATTATTAAGAGTTTGGTCGCTCAGCTGGAGGCTACAATCTCGGTCACATCCGACGCGGGAATGACCACCGAAATCCGTATTCCACTGCCGGCATCACCATGAGCGCACTACGCCGATTTGTCCTTGTTGTCGACGACGAGGCCATTATCGCCGACCTTTGGCGCCATCATTTGGAAGCCATCGACGTCGAAGTCTGCGGCATAGCCTACACCGCCAAAACCGCGATTGATCTGGCGCAGGCGCAGCGCCCAGCGCTCGTGCTCATGGATGTCAGGCTGCGCGGCGGAGGAGATGGCGTCGATGCCGCGAACGAAATTCAACAATCGGTCGGATCGAAAATAATCTTTGTGACGGGCTCCAGGGAGCCCGAAACAGTCGCGAGGATGCAGGCGGCGTGTCCGGCAGCCATATTATTCAAGCCAGTCTTGAATCGTCAGTTGGACGCAGCGGTTCTCGACGCATTGCGGGAGATTGATGAATAAGGACCGTGGCAACGTCCGGCGGGCCGGGGGCAAGTTATCGAAGCACGGAATCCCGATGCTGCAGCGTGTCTGGCGCCTTGGACGCAAGAAGTTGGGCCAGCAGAGCATTGGGGAAGCGGCGCTTCGGGACGATCGCATAAAAGCTCTCGGTCACTTCTGGAATCTGGCAATGCTCGACGAGCACTCCACTCTCCAGTTCATCGCGCACGACGATCGGCGGAACAAGCGTAACCCCGTCGCTTTCGCGGGCGAGCAGGCGCAGCATCGCCATATCGTCGACCTCGGCCAAAATGACCGGATGGATGCCAGCACGCTCCAAGACACGGTCGAACGCGACGCGGATTTCGCTCTCGAGGCTAGGCAGCAAGATTGGGACTGACGACAGATCATCGGGGAAGCGGAAGCGCCGCTCTTTCGACCACGGTCGGCCGACCAGGCTGACTGGTTGCTGATTCAGCAGGTGGTTGCGCAACGGCGTGCCGGCATCGCGATGCGCCGCACTATTGGCCAAGACAACATCGATCTCGTGCGCTTCGAGCTGACCCAGCAAGTCGCGCATGGTCCCGGAGCGCACAACCAACTCCACATCCTTGCGGCCGATAAGAGAGCTCAGAAAAGCCAGTTGAAAGTTTCGGGACAAGGTCGTGATCGCACCAACACGCAAGATCTGCCGATTGGTCTGGGGGCGGCCCTGCAGTGTGCTCACCAGCTCTTGGCCTGCCTCAAAGACCGTATCTGCGTAATCGAGCGCGATACGGCCCGCTTCGGTCAGCGTGAGCCGATTACCAGCGCGGTCGAACAGTTGATGTCCCAGTTGTTCCTCAAGCTTTTGCAGCTGCACCGATAGAGCCGATTGCGAGAGGTTCAGACGTTCCGCCGCGCGCGTCAAGCCGCCCTCATGGGCGATCGCCCAGAAATATCGGAGATGTCGGTAGTTAAGCGTCGTCATCGGTTAGTTCTATAAAATAGAACGTCAATTTGTAAACTTTGAATTTTCTAAAATCTGGAACTGCGAGTATCTGAACGGTCGTCCTCGATCAGGAGACGACCATGACAAACGCTTTCGTCTGGCTTTTAGCCCTCGGCCCGACCCTTCTCGCCGCAGTGGGCCTTACGCCCGCTGGAACCGCCGATCGGGCCCCGGCCCGCATGTGTAGCCTCGCCCGGTTTGCCAGCATCGCCGCGCTGGCGATCAATGTTCTTGGCCTTGGCCTTGTCATAGCCTACGGAACGACCGCAACCCGATCGCTTGGATTCAAGGGTATCGGAGTGGGTGTCTATCTCGACGCCATCAGCGCACCGATGCTTTGCCTCGTCTCGTTCATCGGTTTGGTTGTCACCGCTTACAGCCGCAATTATCTGGATGGCGATGCTCGCCAGGGACGGTTCGTAAAATATCTCTGCCTGACACTCGGGTCGGTATTGTTCCTGATCCAGTCAGGCAATCTTGCGCAGCTCGGCATGGCCTGGATTGTAACGAGCCTAAGTTTGAATAGGCTTCTGTTGATCTACCCGGAGCGTCCCGCAGCCACCCTCGCGGCGCGTAAGAAATTCGTGGCAAGCCGAATCGGCGACGCGAGCTTGATCGGGGCGATGGCGCTGCTCTATTACGCCTTCAGCAGCCTGGACTATGCGACGCTGTTCGATGGTGTCGCCCACGCACGGGCTGCGGGGGGCGCATCGGCGTCGATATCAGGCGCGGCTCTACTGCTCGCTCTAGCGGCACTGGTCAAATCGGCCCAGTTTCCACTGCACGGGTGGCTGCTCGAAGTGATGGAAACGCCAACGCCGGT
>CAIZEE010000126.1 GCA_903931835.1 uncultured Elstera sp. | reverse complement strand
GCGCATGCCGACCTTGGCGCCGATACCGATGGCGAGATCGTCTATCCGGCCGAGTTGAAGATCATCGATGCTGTGGACGACCAACCGCTGGCCGTGGGGGAGGAAGGCGAGATCATCGCGCGCGGGCCAGGGCTGTTTCTGGGCTACGTCCACCCTTCCGACAACGAGGGCAATTTCGACGCCGACGGGTTTTTCCGGATGGGCGATCTGGGGCGCATCGAGCACGGCAACTACATCGTTATCACTGGTCGCAAGAAGGACATCATCATTCGCTCGGGCGAGAATATCAGCCCCAAGGAGGTGGAAGACCTGTTGTTCAACCACCCCGCGGTGACCGAAGTCGCCATCGTCGCCATGCCAAGCCCGACAACCGGGGAAAAGGGTTGCGCCTTCATCATCCCGCGTGCCGGCGCGACGATCGATCTGCCGGAAATCCGCCGGTTCCTCGACGCGCAGGGGCTGGCACGGCAGAAGTTTCCCGAGCATGTCGTGCTGGTCGGTGACTTGCCACGGGTGCCATCGGGCAAGGTTAAGAAGGATGTACTGCGGGTGCGAGCGCGCGAGATTGCTGAAACGCACCCGATTTAAGCGATTGGGGTTCACGGGGACGCTCTGGCGATATCACGGTTGGGTTCGCCACATTGCAATGCACGTCTACATATGCAAAAATACGCTCACTTAAGAAACCTCTACCGAGGGGTAAAATCAGGGGATGGAAGCGCGATGAAAGCAACCAAGTCGACGATGATCGCGACCTTGGCTGGAGCGCTGATGGCAAGCACTTCGGTGCAATTGTCCGCGCAGGAAGCGCCGGCGAGGCACCCCACCTTTGCGAGGGATGGCACGGTCCATGTGCCGGCGTTCGACCTGCCGCCGTCGATGTTCGTGAGCAAGGAAGGCGCCGACATGCTCAAGGCGCGCGCCGCCATGCCTCCTTTCGCTATGCCGGACAATCTCGACATCAAGATGATCCGTATGGGCATGGAGATGGTATTGTCGCCCTCGGTCAAGACGATGCGCAGCAAATATCCCGTCGATATCGTCGAGCAAACGATCGGCGGAGTGCCGACCCGGATCGTGACGCCGAAGGACAAACAGCCTTTGGCCAATCGCGTCCTCATCAATCTTCACGGCGGCGGTTTCTCGATGTGCGCCGATGCCTGCTCCATTCTGGAATCGCTGCCGATCGCGTCGGTCGGCGGATACAAAGTCGTCAGCGTCAATTATCGCCAGGGCCCCGAGGCGAGGTTCCCTGCGGCCAGCGAGGATGTCGCGACAGTCTATCGCGAGCTGCTCAAGCGCTACAAGCCCAGCCAGATCGGCATTTATGGCTGTTCGGCCGGCGGGGCGCTGTCAGCGCAGGTTGCGGCTTGGTTGCCGCAGCACAACCTGCCTGAGCCGGGTGCGATCGGCATCTTTGGCTCGGGCGCAGCACGCTTTGCTACGGGCGATTCAAGCTATTATTCCGGCTATGCCGATGGCGCGTTTCCGCCGCCCCCGGCGCCGGGATCCCAACCTTCGGCGATGATGAAAACGATGATGGCGTATTTTGAAGGCACGGATTCAAACAATCCGCTGGTTTCGCCGGCGGGGCATCTTGATGTGCTCGCAAAGTTTCCGCCCACGCTGATCATAACTGGCACGCGCGCGCCCGACATGAGCCCGGCGGCTTATACGCATTCCCAACTGATCAAAGCCGGGGTGCCCGGCGATCTGATCGTCGGCGAAGGCCTGGGCCATTGCTACATATATTCCGCCGACCTGCCGGAGGCGCGGGATGCCTACGATGCAATCGTCGGGTTTTTTCAAAAATACCTGCACTGATCCAGCGCCAGCTGGCCTCACCGGTGAAGCCATCCGGTTATGGCATAGCGCGGACCGGCGGCAAAGGGCGCGACATAGGATAAACTGTGCATTTGCGGCACGTTAAACACGTACATGGTGTTGAAACCGGGCTTGAGGGCGAGGGAAACGT
>CAIZEE010000125.1 GCA_903931835.1 uncultured Elstera sp. | reverse complement strand
GCTTGGCTTATTGCCGTCATTCATGCGGCGATCGTCATCTCCAGTAAAAACGCCGATGCGCGGACTCAACGGATCGTTAATGCGGTCCAGGAAAACAGCGCGGCGCGCGAATAGTCCACCAGTTCTCGCGTCGCGATCAGGGCGCACCGGCCGAGCCAAAAATCGAAGCGTGCGCTCATTCATGTAATGAATAGCGAGGTTATTAAAATGTTCCCATCGGGGCGAACAGTCACTCGAATTGCCCTATACACATGTGTCCTTGGTTTCAGTTTGAGCGGATGCGGCTCAACGCGCAATCAAGGAAGCGAAAGCCTCACGGATCCGACGATTATTCGTCAGATCGTGATCGGCCAATCGACGAAAACCGACGTTCAAAATTTGCTCGGCCCAGCCCAGCGCATCAGTCAGGGCAGCGAGGGCGAGAGCTGGCAATACAGCCGCTTCGCCTACGATGGTACAGGAAATGCGATCGGAGCCGTCGGCGGCGCGGCGCTAGCCTTCATACCATTTGCCGGCGGCATCGCTGCCGGCGCGGTTAGCGCTTCTGGCGCCGGTGGTGAAAAGTCGACCGAGGTTGGCGTAATCGTTCGTTTTGATCAGAACGATATCGTCAGCGGTTGCACCGCCAACTTCGCCGCCTCAGGCACCGGGATTACCGGATCCGGGGCGAATGCCCCACATGATCCGATCTCTTGTTCTGTAAAGTCGCCGCCGCCGCAACAAGTGGCTGCCGTTGCGGCGCCCTCACTCAAGACCTACACGGCGGTCGGCAATTTGAACGTCCGCAAGACGCCAGCGCGGGATGGGGTAATCATCAGCCAACTCGCCAATGGCGCGGTTGTCACCGGCACCTCTCAGGTTTCCGGCGATTGGGTCGAAATCCAGATCGACGGATCAAGCACCGGCTGGGTGTTTGGTAAGAACCTTAAATGACGCCGTATTCCTGGGTGAAGACAAAATGAAGCTCAACTCGCGCCTAATCAAAGTAACGGCATCGGCGGTTGTCGCAATCGTGATAGCTGCGGGAGGTTACCTTCTGGGCCAATCTCGAGCCGACCATGCGTCTCCATCCACTGAACCCAGCGCCTCCGCCGCACCAGGTTTGATCGCAAAACTTGAGCGGGAACCCTATGACGATAAGCCGTCGGCCGGCGATGAAGATTTGATGGAGCGGCAGTTTGCAGTACGCGCTCTGCCGATTGATCCACTCTCGGATGATGAGGTGCAGGCGCTAATCGCTCGCTATCACCGCTCCGTCACCGATCACCTTGGGACTGAAGCGGAGAAGAACTTCGCCGACTACCAGAAGGAGATCGACGGGCTCAAAAAAGATGGCTGGCGATTTGGATGGGTGACGGTCTGGGATTACGGCTCCATCGACGGCGAAGAAATTATCGTCAAGGGCGGCAATCATATTGTGACGACGGGTGTTGGAATGTTCCGCCGAAACGCACTCGCAGCCGCAAACCATGGTCGACTTGTAAAACTTGGCGCCCCGGAAAAGATCCCGGTGCTGATGAAACCGGGCGAATCTATTACGGTCGAAATCGTCAAACCAGGATCGGTCTCGGCGTTAAGCACAATTGGGATTCAGTCAGGCGATACCAAGATATTGTTGCCGACAAATGCTGCCGAGCTCACCGCAAAGGCGTTTGCGGCAAGAGACATCGCGGTTCCAAACAATTGGATCGTAGTTAATGTGCGGTGACGCAATTCGACATGAAACTGTCGGTCCGGACGAGTTGATATTGGGACCATTGGCCCCCTCCTCAGCACTACCCAGATCCTAAAATTCCCCTCGGGCAGGATGCCGGGTATGAGGGCGCGTTGGCGCGAGCAGGACAGAAAGCGAGATAGAAGAATGGGTTTCAAATAACGGACTACCGTCCGTTGTCAGCCTCGGCTTTTGCCTCGTCCTCCTGCTCATTTCGTCAATAATGCGCAGGAACCAAAAACCGTGACCTCCAACCGCTATGAATTCGTCGCAGATCTCTATCAACGTCAGTACCCGAACCAACACGAGCCGGTATTCTTAGGTCGGGATGCCTTAGGCCGCCACCTCATGGTTGCCAGGAAACGTCTGGCCTATGGGCCGACCGATCCGACCATGGTCTTAATGGTGAAGAAGCCAGACGCACTATTTTACGAGCCGCCTGACCTGCCAATAATACCCGGCCGGCATGTAAATACGGCAATCGAGGAAGCCGTTGCGCGCCACCTCGATCGACTTGGGCACAGGCCGAGCAGAAACCTGGATCGCTTGCCCGGTCGACCGGATTTCTGGGTACCCCATCCCCGCCCCATCATCATCCAGGCACACGGATGTCGGCTTCACGGCCACGGTTGCAAGCTGATTGCTGCCGACGTCTTGCCTGAAGAGGATCTCCTGGCGCGCCGCAGCCTCGATCGACGCCATGCTGGGGAGTGGGCTGAACTCGGAGTTCCCACAATCGTCGTTTGGGAATGCTCATTGGTTGGCCCCGCCATGCTTGATCCACAAGCTTTCGGCTCGCGTCTCGACCAGGCAATTCGTCTGGCCGCCGCGTGCAATATTGAAGGGGATTGGCAATAAGCGCGATCGCGCGCCCAGCCGAACTCCCGACAACCATTACCCAACCCGAGAACAACGCGCCCGGCCGAGCTGGGCGCGCCTTCAACCTCATCAATAAAAGGAACTGACAAAATGTTATCCCAATCGGAATTCATCGATC
>CAIZEE010000124.1 GCA_903931835.1 uncultured Elstera sp. | reverse complement strand
GCGAGGGTTGCTCCCAATCGACCACGGCGGCGACCCGGTAATCGGCACCGATGATCATATTGCCGAGCCGAGAATCACCCCAGACGATGCCCTCGGGACGGTTGGTGGGAGCGTTTGCCAGCAGGCGGTCATAGGTTTCGCGCAGCAGTCTGCGTTCGCCCCGCGGGTCCACCCAGTCGATGAAGCGCCACCAGCGATCGATCTCCTGCTCGAAGCCGCCAGGTCCACCGGGCAAGGTCAGGAACCCGGCCTGTGCCACCGGCACGCGCTGGATCGCTGCCAACTGGCTGACCGAATCCTCCCACAGCCGCTGGCGATCGGCGGGCGCCGTTTCGACCAGCCAGCCCGACTTCGAATAGGGCGGATAGCTGACCGCCACGCGCCCGGCGACCTTGTCCATGACAAAGAACGGCGCGCCCAGTATCGCCGGGTCTGCTTCGAACCACAGCGGTCGTGGGACGCGCACCGCGCCATGATTTTGCATTAACTGGATCAGTCGGTATTGCTGGTCGAACAGGTCGTCCGAATAGACGGTGTTGCACAGCGGCTTGATCCGCACGTCCATGCCTTGCGTCCGCTGCACCGCGCCCTCGCACCATGCCGCCTCGAACAGGATTGTCTCATGCGACATGCCCGCGCCCAGCGGATAGTTGAGATCGGTAACGTGGATGTCGCGCACGTCGGGCATGTGCGCCGCCAGCCATGACGCCAATGTGGAGGCGAGGACATCCAGGTCCCTGACGTTAGGCGCGACGATAGCCGATGTGGCCGTCATGGTTGCGGCGTTTTGGGTGCGGCCCCAGCCTCTGCCACCGCAGTCTTTTCCAGCGCGCGCTGCATCGCATCCATGCACATCTGCAGCGCATGCGCGGGATTGAGTTCTAGAACCCGGCTCGGCTCCTCGTAGATCAGGACATGGCCCGAAGGGATGAAATAGGCCTCGCCCGCATCGATCACTTCATCCGGCCAGTCCGATCCGGGATAGCGCGCACGCATCCGGCCTTCGAAGATATAGCCGTAATGCGGGCAGGGGCAGACGCCGCCCGGCAAGCCGCCGAACTTGTAGCTTTCGGTGCAGTCGAGCGGCGCATGGACCGTGGTCAGACCCACCTCCATGTCGCCCCAATGAATCGTGCGAAAGCCTTCATGGCCGATCGCCGGCCAGCGGTCACCACCGTTGGGGAAGTCTTCGGGCTTGCAATGCGGCATCACTTCTCTCCTTTTTCGGCAACCATCCACGAGGGCCGGCTTGTCGGAGTTTAATTTGCATAGAGGGCATTGCAATCCCGCATCGACAGGAATATTTTGCCGTGATCGACGTGGTGCGCCGCGAGGGCGGGGCGCATATTCCGGGCTGGCGGTACGAGGATGCCGCTGGCGTGAATGGAAAGAAGGATATCCACCATATGCCATTCCTCAAGAACATCTGGTATGTCGCGGCCAACGCCTATGAACTGGAAGTCGATGGTGACAAAAATGGCGTCGTCAGCCGCACCATCTGCGGCGAGCAGGTCGCCATGTTCCGCAACGCAGATGGCAGTATCTCGGCCATCCACGATCGTTGTCCGCATCGTTTCGTGCCGCTGTCGATGGGCGCGCGTGTCGGCGATTCGCTGCAATGCGGCTATCACGGCCTGCGCTTCGATGGCACCGGCGCCTGCGTCGAGGCGCCCAACGACGATGACAATCAAAAGGCCCGCACCTGTGTCAAGGCGTACAAGGCGGTGGAGCGCGACTCGCTGATCTGGCTCTGGATGGGCGCAGCAGAACTTGCCAATGCCGATGAAATCCCGGTGTTCGAATTCTTCAGCAACAAGGAAAAATACACCAGTTGCCAGGGCTATT
>CAIZEE010000123.1 GCA_903931835.1 uncultured Elstera sp. | reverse complement strand
CGACCGCACGATGATGCTCGTTCTGCCCCGCAAGGGGACATGGAGAAGACAATGTTGGAAGCCCTTAAGACCAAAACAATGGAGACGACGGCGGGTCTGCTGTCGGCTGCCGCCGGCCTCGGCGTATCGCCCTTGGATCCGAGCAGCGTGGCGCTTGCCGTTGGCGGGCTGATGATTCAGCGCGTCCGTCGTTATGTGCGCGGCGTCCCGGCCAGCGCCGCCAACCGTTCGACGCAAAGCCGCTAGCCCTTTCTTAAAGACAAAGAGAAAATCATGTCAGCCTTGAATGCGACCCGGTCCGCACCGGCTAAAGCGGGCGGATCAGGTCGCGTATTTGCCCTATTGCTGTTGCTTGCCGCCCTGTCCGGTTGCGCCGTCGCGCCAATTGACCGGGAGGAGCACGCCGAGTACACGCAGCGAAACGATCCGGCTGAACCGGCCAACCGGGCAATCTTTGAGGCCAATGTCGCGGTCGATGATTTTGCGTTGAAGCCGGCCGCCGAAGCCTATCGCGACACTGTGCCCGAGCCCATCCAGACCGGTCTGCGTCACGCCGCGAGCAATCTTGCCGATCCCGAGGTGGCGCTCAATCATCTGCTACAGGGTCACGCTGGACGCGCCTGGACGACGCTCGAGCGCTTCGTCGTCAATTCCACCTTCGGTTTGGCCGGCTTGTTCGACGTTGCCAGCGATTGGGATCTGAAGCATCAGGATGCCGATTTCGGCCAAACCTTCGGCGTCTGGGGCATCGGCGAGGGGCCGTTTGTCGAGCTGCCCTTGCTTGGCCCGTCGAATACGCGCGATGCGGTTGGTACCGGTCTCACCATGCTGCTGAACCCGCTGACCCTCGCGGTCGGCCCGCCGCTCGCCTATACGCTGGCGATGGGTGGCACGGATGCGCTCGACCAGCGTGCCCGCGCAATCGAACCGCTGGACGATCTCAGGCGCAACTCGATTGACTATTACGCCGCTTTGCGCAGCGCCTATCGCCAGGAACGCACCTATCTGGTCGACAGTGCCGCCGGCAAAAATACGGTGTCGCAGATGGCCTACCGCTCGCCCGCCAGCGATGTTGAGAATCAATGATGCCTCTCGCAATCGACATTTCCGGAGCGGGCCTCTTGACTAGATGGTCAACTGGTCTCATATCTTGGTTTGAAGCTCAATCAAGGAAGCTCGCCATGATCCCGGCCAAGATGGACACCAAGCAGAAATTGATCGACACGGCGCTCGAGCTGATTTGGAAGAACAGCTATGGCTCGGTCAGTGTCGACGATATCTGCCGGGCGGCCGATGCCAAGAAGGGCAGCTTCTACTACTTCTTCCCGTCCAAGGTGGATCTGGCCGTGGCTGCGACTGAAGAGTCCTGGCAGACCTCGCGGGCCGAATACGATCGGATTTTTTCTGCTGGCACGCCGGCCTTGGAGCGGTTTGAACGATTGGCCGATTGGATTTACCAAAGCCAAGCGGAAACCGCCCGGAAATACGGCCATGTTTGTGGCTGTCCTTGCGCCTCGCTCGGCTCCGAGATGGCCGGTCAGGAAGATAGGATTCGCGCCAAGGTGGACGAGATCGCGACTCGGCAGAAGCGCTACTATGAAAGTGCACTGCGGGATCTGATCGCGGATGGCATGTTGCCACCCACTACCGACGTGAAGATCAAGGCTCAGGAGGTTTACACCTATCTGCTGGGACAATTCGCGGTGGCGCGCATCCAGAACGATCTGGATGTCCTAAAACGCGATCTGAAGCCAGGTTTGCTGCGGACATTGGGGGCTAATGCCAACCCGGCTGCGGCAGCCTAGCAACCAACCAACCCGAGGACTATCCGGCCACATCGCCGGCTGATCTCGTGTCATGTGGCTGCGAGTTTTTACGTCTAGAATATTGACCGACCGGTCAATTATCACGCAGTGCACACGTAGAATACGACGACGAAACTTTAGACCAATAGGAGACTATCATGACCAAGAAACTGAATGGAAAAGTTGCCCTCGTAACCGGTGCCTCGAAGGGCATTGGCGCTGCCATCGCGCTGCGCCTGGCGGCCGAGGGTGCCGCCGTTGCGGTGAATTACAGTTCGAGCAAGGAGGGTGCTGATCGCGTCGTTGCCGAGATCACCAAGAATGGCGGCAAGGCTGTCGCCGTGCAGGGCGATCTCAGCAAGCAGGCGGATATCCGCCACGTTGTCGACGCGACCGTGAAGGCGTTCGGTCCGCTCGATATTCTGGTCAATAACGCCGGCATCTATCAGTTCGAGCCGCTCGAAGCGATCACGCCTGAAAGCTTCCACAAGACCTTCGATCTGAACGTGCTTGGCCTTCTCCTGACCACACAGGAGGCAGTGAAATCCTTCAACCCAAAGGGTGGCAGCGTCATTAACGTGAGCTCCGTCGTCACCTCGGTCACGCCACCCATGTCGTCGGTGTATACCGCGTCGAAGGGTGCGGTGGACGCGATCACCGGCGTTCTCGCGAAGGAATTGGCGCCCAAGAAGATCCGCGTCAACAGCCTCAATCCCGGCATGATCCTGACCGAAGGCGTCCAATCGGCCGGTATGCATGAGGGTGAGATGGCCGACTGGATTGCCGCCACAGCGCCGCTTGGCCGCATCGGCAATCCCGATGAAATGGCCGGTCCGACCGTGTTTCTAGCCTCAGACGACTCAAGCTACATCACCGGCACGTCGATCCTCGCTTCCGGCGGCCTCAAGTAACGACCATTCGCCAACGCAGATGCCCCGATCGGGGCATCTGCCAAGCGGATTTCTTAAGTTTTTTCCGAGGGGATTTTACCATGACCAACGTCCAGGCCTTCCTGAAAAAGCGCGCCATCCTGCTGGGTTCGGTGGCGATCTTGGCAATCGGCACGGCGGGCATCGCGAGCTATGACAACAATTCCGTCGCCAGCGCTACGTCCGCCGCTGCGGTGGCACCAGCCCCCATCCCCGTGGGTGTTCAGACGATCACACCGCAGACGGTTCGGCTGTGGGTTGAGTTCTCTGGCCGGATGCATGCGGTAAACGCGGCTGATATCCGCCCGGAAGTCAGCGGTCGTATCGTCGAGGTCAAGATCAAGGACGGCCAGAGCGTGAAAGCCGGCGACGTGATGTTCGTGATCGACCCGCGCCCCTATGAGGCCGCCGTTGCGAAGGCTGAGGCGAATTTGGCGTCTGCCGTCACCAATTCAGGCTTCGCCAAGGTCGAATACGAGCGCGCCGAAACGCTGGTCAAATCGCAGGCGATCCCGCAAAGCGTCCATGACCAGCGCGGCAATGCCTATCATGTGGCGCAAGCCGATATCCTGGCCGCTGAGGCGGAGCTGAAGGCGCGTCGGATCGATCTCGATCATGCCTATGTGAAGGCGCCGATCACCGGCCGCGTCAGCCGGGCCGAGATCACGTTGGGCAATCTGGTCCAGGCAGGTCCGGGAGCGCCGGTTCTGACCTCGATCGTGTCGAATGACGGCATCTACGCCGATTTCGAGGTCGATGAGCAGACCTATCTGAAAAGCATCCGTGCCCACGCCGCGACCCAGGCAAAGGAACAGCAGATCCCGGTCGAACTGACCGTCCAGGGTGATGAGGATCATCGCTACAAGGGCACGATCTATACCTTCGACAATCAGATCGACAGTGCGTCAGGCACGATCCGCGCACGGGCGAAATTCGCCAATGAAGACGGCGCACTCGTGCCCGGCATGTTTGTCTCGGTCCGTCTGGCCGGCAGTTCCGACAGCACCGTCGTCCTGGTGCCGGAAAAGGCGATCGGCAACGATCAGAGCAAGAAATTCGTCTACCTCGTCGGCGACGATAACAAGGTCGTCTATCACGAGGTCGCCCTGGGCAGCGAAATCAATGGCCAGCGTGTCGTAGCGTCCGGCGTCGAGGCGGGCGACCGCGTCATCGTCGATGGCGTCCAGCATGTTCGCCCCAACGCCATCGTGCAGCCAACCGAAATAGCCTTGCTAGACCACCCGGCCAAACAAGTGGCGGCCAAATAAGCGCCGCAACTCCGTTGGCCCTCCCCTTACCAAAAACATGTCGGGTTGACGCGACCGGATGATCCCATCCGGTCGCGCGCCGACCTGGGAATCCGTGTCATGAACTTGTCCAAATTCTTCATCGATCGCCCAATCTTTGCCGGCGTGATCTCCGTCGCCATCCTGATGGCCGGGCTGATCTCGATGTTTCAGCTGCCGATCTCGGAATATCCCGAGGTCGTGCCGCCGACCGTTGTCGTCCGCGCGCAATTTCCCGGCGCCAATCCCAAAGTGATCGCTGAGACGGTGGCGACGCCGCTTGAGGAGCAGATCAACGGCGTCGAAAACATGCTGTATATGTCTTCTCAGGCGGCGAGCGACGGCACGCTGACGCTGAATGTCAGCTTCAAGCTCGGCATGGATGCCGATCTCGCCACCCAGCTGGTGCAGAACCGGGTCAACCAGGCGCTGCCGCGTCTGCCCGATGTCACGCGTCAGCTCGGCGTTACCACGGTCAAAAGCTCGCCCGACCTCACCATGGTCGTGCATCTGACCTCGCCGAACGAACGCTATGACATGCTGTATCTGCGCAACTACGCGACCTTGAACGTCAAGGATCAGCTGGCGAAGATTCAAGGCATTGGCGAGGTTCAGCTATTCGGCTCCGGCGACTACGCCATGCGCATCTGGCTCGATCCGCGCAAGGCGGCGGAGCGTAATCTGACCGCTGACGAAATCGTCGCCGCAATCCGTCGCCAGAACGTCCAGGTCGCCGCCGGCGTGATCGGCGGCCCGCCCTATAAAGATGGCGTCGAGCTGCAATTGCCGGTCAATGCGCAGGGCCGCCTGACCGATGTCGATCAGTTTGAGAATATTCTGATCAAGCGCGATGGCGGCGTGGTGACCTATTTGAAGGATGTCGCCCGGATCGAGGTCGATGCCGCCGAATATGGCTTGCGCTCGCTGCTCGACAACAAATCAGCCGTTGCACTCGCCATTTTCCAGGCACCCGGCTCCAACGCCATCGATATCTCGAACAAGGTCCGCTCAACGATGGCGGAGTTGCAGAAGAACTTCCCCGAAGGTCTCGAATACCGCATCGCCTATGATCCGACCGTGTTCGTCCGCGACTCGATTTCGGCGGTTGTTGAAACCCTGCTGGAGGCGAGCGCGTTGGTCGTGCTCGGCGTCATTCTGGT
>CAIZEE010000122.1 GCA_903931835.1 uncultured Elstera sp. | reverse complement strand
GAAAACGGTCGTCTATACCGGACGCGTCAATCACAAAAAGGGCCTGCATCTGGTGGTCGAGGCAGCCAAGAAACTGCCCGACCTGCTGTTCATTCTGGTTGGCTCTTATGGCGAGGGCCCGATCGAGGCGATGGCGAGAGGCGTCGCCAATGTGCGGATCGTTCCCTTCCAGCTGGCCGACGCGCTCGCCGACTATGTTTTCGCCGCGGATGTGCTGTTGATCCCGCCCTCCTGGCAGCCACTGGCCGAGTTCGGTTCCACGGTCCTGCCCTTGAAGCTTTTCTTCTACATGGCATCGGGACGTCCCATTCTCGCCGGCGCCACGCCCGATGTGATGGAAGTGTTGCGGCATGGCGAAAACGCCTTTCTCTGCCGACCGGATTGCGTCGATGCCCTGGCCGTCGGCCTTGCGACACTGATCAACGATCCGGCTCTCGGCGGTCGTTTGGCTGCGACGGCCTTGGCCGATAGCGCCGATCTCACCTGGGATGCACGGGCGCATCGGATCGCCGATATCGTGTCGGGCCGGCTGAAATCGGCGCAGGCGGAACGGGGTGCCTGGAGCAGCACGCAGCGTCGTGCCTGGATCGGCCAGTCGCGCCGCTGGCTGGTCCATCTGCTGCGCAACCGGTCCTGGATATTGCCGCCGATAACGGCTCCCCTGCCGCCTGTGGATTGCGAGTAGCGTGCAGCACGGCACCGGTCCCGAACCCGGCGGCATGGCCGGCGGCGTCGATAGCCACCAGCATCACCTCGGCCGCGGCTTCAATTGGCTGGGTGGCGCAACGATCATCGCCAAAGTTATCGATTTTTCGACGATTCTGGCGGTGCTGCTGTTCCTGACCAAGCAGCAGGTCGGCATCGGGTCGCTCGTCGTCTCGATCGCGATGATCATCGAGGCGTTTGATGGGCTTGGCGCCAGCGAGGCCTTGGTGCAGGCGGCGTCGGTCACCCGTCGGGAACTCGATACGCTGTTCTGGTTCGTCGTCGGTGCGGCGCTTGTGGTCGCAGGATTCACGCTGCTCGCAGCGCCCTGGATTGAGGCGGTCTACGGCGTTGCAGGAATGTCAGCCTATTTTATCGCGGCTGCGGTCAAGCAGCCCCTTGTTGGCGCAGCCTTGATTCCGCTCGCGTTGATGAATCGGGATTTGCAGTATGAGCGCATCGCCATCGTCAATGTTGCCGCCACGCTGGCCGCCGCTTTGACCAGGCTCGGCCTCGCGGCCTCCGGCGCCGGCGCCTGGGCACTTGTCGCCGCTTATGCGGCAAGCGGTCTGTTTACCTTGATCGGCGCCATGGTGGCGCGGCCGTTCTGGCCACGCCCAAGCTTCAAGATGAGTGACATCCGTCCGCTGATCAGCTTTGGCACCCGCGCGTCCGCTTCCAATGTGTTCGAGCAGATATTCAAGAACGTCGATTACCTGCTGATCGGCTGGTTTTACGGTGCAGCGCCGCTTGCGGTCTATCGGGTGGCGTTCGATGTGGCGATGGAGCCGACCATGGCGATCGGCACGCTGGTCAACCGCACCGCTCTGCCAGTGTTCGCGCGGGTTGCGGCGGTGAAGACACAGCTTGCACAATCGCTGACATGGTCGCTCAGCCGGCTTGCGGTTCTGACCGCGCCGCTGATGACCGCGTTGATCCTGGCGGCTGATCCGCTGACCGCGATGATCCACGACGAATCTGGTAATGATTATTCCGCCGCCGCTGTGCCGCTAAAGGTCTTGGCGGCGGCGGGATTGCTGCGCGTGACGTCGCAGTTGCTGTTTCCGGTGCTGATCGGGTCGGGACGTCCGGCGGCGGCGGCCCGGCTATCGGCGGCAACCCTGCTGCTGCTGACGGCCGGCATCATGGCGGCTGGCGTCAGCTTTCCGGCCGCCACGGGGATCGTCGCGGTGTCGGCCGTCTGGCTCGGCGTCTATCCGATTTTGCTGATCTGGGGTATCCGGTACTTGCGGCAGCACTGGGATATCGCTTCAGGCGATCTCGCCCAGGCCTTCATCGTTCCGCTCGCTGCTATCGCAGCGATGGTGTTAGTAGTCGGGGTCGCCGATCTGCTGGTCGGCAGCGTCAATCCGGTAATCCGGATCGGCATCGTCGTTGCCGCGATGGCGTTGACCTATGCCGGCTTAATCGTCCATGCGCGGCGTCACTCGGCAGCGGAAGCCATCACCGGCGCTGACGGTTTCTGAGCGCCCCGATAGCGGTCGAACATGCTCATCTGATGCACGCAGCTGAGCGTGCAGGTCGGGCTGCAGGATTTCTCCGTATGGAATTCGCGGCGAATATCCTCGCGGCCGTATTCCAACAACGGAATGCCAGGATATCCGCGCTGTTGCGAACACCAATGCACCTTGCCGTCCTCGGTAACGTACAGGTAACGGGCGCCGGCGCGGCACTTCCAGTCGTTCGACTTGCCATGCATCAGGTTCTTCTGGAACAGCCAGTAGTTCAGCGTGTGCACCACTGACGGGGAAATCTTGGTGACCTGGGCATAGGCTTCGTGTTGCGCCGGGCTTAGCGGCTTCAGCGTGCCGGTATGGTCGTGCAGCACGCCGACCGAATGCTGCAGTCCGTATTTCGCCGCAGTCTCCGCCACCGTCACCACATCCTGGGTCCGGTCGCCGCTCACGCCCAGCACCGAATTGACATTCACCTTGAATTTGGCGTGCTGCTGCAGCAGGCCGAGCTTGCGCTCGACGGAGTGCAGGCTCTTCATCGAAATCTCGTCGGGCTTCAGATTGTCGATGCTGATCTGCATACCCTGAAGGCCCGCCACGTTCAGGCGCTCGATCCAGCTTTTAGTCAGTTTGAAGCCGTTGGTGATCATGGTGACGATCATGCCGTGATCGCGCGCCGCCTTGATGACCTTGTCCAACTCGGGGTGGAGCAGGGGCTCGCCGCCGGTGAAGGTGATCGATGCGGTCTTCAAGGACGCAAGGTGGTCGACCCGGGCGAGCAGATCGGCCAGCGGCACCGGGTCTGAGAAATCGTCATACTCATTGCAATAGCCGCAGGCGAGATTGCAGCGGCGCGTCACGACGACCTGCGCCAGCAGCGGATTGTAGCGCGATCCGAGCGCGCGGCCGAGGAAGCCCAAGCCGGCGCTAACGCCGCTCAGCCGGTCTGCAAGAGAATTGGTTTTTGTCGAAGTCATCGGTTTACCTTGTCGCGAAGTGCCGGTGTAACACTCCCTGGGCCTTTTAGTCGAGACGCCTCAGCGCCGCCCGCCATGGTCGCCACCAGCGCAGCTTGGCGGTATCCAGCAGCCATTCCTGCGCCAGCAAATGGCGGGTCTCGGCGCTGTCGGCAAGGGGTTGGGCGTACAGCGTCTCCGTTGCAGGCCAGCGATGAAACCGCGACCAGGTCCACGCACCATGACGCTGATAGATCCGTTTCAACCGATATGCCAAGGCCCGGTCGGATGCCATTTCCCGCCGCTGCGTCCAACAGGGCTGGTTGCCGATCTGCCGCGCGAGCGGCAAACTGACCGGGCTCACATAATTAGAAAACCAGATCGTGTAGCCAAGCTCGGCTTGGAGCGCCGCCACGGCGCGATACACCTGGATATGCTCGGCATGGCCGTATTCGCCCCAGGGATTATGGGTATAGACATCGCGATAGCCCGCAAGCCTCTCCCGCAGGGCGCCAACCAGCGCTGTATAATTGGCTTCGTAGCGCAGACGTCCTGCGGCATCTGTGATGTCGATACCGCAGGGCGTCAGTTTCGGATTGGCCAAATCAGCGGAAAATCCAGCGCCGCTCTCCGGTAGCTTGAGATCGACCAGGCCGGGTAACGGCAGGGCCTGGACGACTTGCCGCCGCGCGGCGGAGGATTTCGGTCGCTCGAACTGATCGCCGAAACAGAACACGATCCGGTCGGTGGATGACACCACGCCGCTCAGCCACAGGATTTCATCATCGGGGTGCGCCACGACCACCGCTGTGGACTTCAGCGGGTTGCTCATGGATTGCCCCGACCAGCCAGGATGCGGTCGTAATGATCCTCCAGCACTTCCGTCTGGCGATGAAGGTCGAATTGCTGTTCGACCAAAGCCCGCGCGGCCGCCCCCATCCGAAGCCGCATCGCGGGGTCGCTCAGCAGATCGTCAAGCCGCCGGGCGAGGGCGCTGGCATCGCGTTCGGGGGTAAGATATCCTGTCTTTCCGTCCAGAATGCCCTCCGGTATGCCACCGATGCGCGAGCCGACCGCCGGCACGCCCGTCGCGGCAGCCTCCAGCATGACCATGCCTAAGCCCTCGACGCGTCCAGTCGCCGTCCGCACGCTGGGCAAGGCCAGGACGGCCGCCTTGCGCATCCAGGCCAGGACTTGGGCGTGCGGCAACGCGCCCAGAAACCTTACCCGACTTTCGATGCCGAGTGATTTAGCGAGTTCCTGCAACGATCGCTTCAGCGGTCCATCGCCGATGATCACCAGTTCTGCCGTCGCATGACGCTGTGCGAGTTCTGAGAAAGCGCGGATCAGATATTGGGTGCCTTTGACCTCGACCAGCCTCGCGACATGCAGGATCGTCGGCGTCTCCTCCGCAGGATCGCGCGGCTGGATCGCACGGCAGTCGACGCCGATATAATGCGTAACGGTGCGCGCCTGCGGAAACCCCATGGCAAGCACCCGCTCCCGAATAAACCCTGAAGCGCAGAGGAACAAGTCGCCCTCGGCGGCAAGCTTATGTCGAAACAAGGGGTAGTTGGCCCAGGCGGGTGACAACAGCAGGGCTGCGGTCGATAGCGTGGCGTCGAACCCGTGGAAGGTAGTGACGAGCGGTATCCCAACCCGCTTGGCGAGGGGCAGCGCGTAAACGCCCTCAACGCCGAAATGGGCGTGGATCAGCGCTGGGCGGTGGTCACCCAGAAGGCGCTGATAGGGTGCCGGATCGCGGGTGATCATCTGCCAGCCGATGCGCGGCATTTTCCAAACGGTGCCAAGATCCTCCAGCGCCAGCGACCGAGCTTCGGCAGGCGCTTCACCAAAGCGCAGCCTGCCGAGATAAAGCGGGTTGTATCGGCGCAACTGTTGCGCCTGCTGGGTAATGAAGGGTTCCGATATCCTGAACAGGTTATGGCGGAATACGGCGATTTCGCGCAACGGTACCTTCTGAGCGATGTTCCGTCCGGCAATCTGCACGGGGGACCGCGTCACCGTAGAAGCCGTCTTGAGGCAGCGCAAGCCGGCACTTGCGCGGCAAACGGTGGGGGCGTAAACACCCCGGCGATGGCTATCATTTGTCTGATCCCCTGCAAAGATGGCGCATCGGCAGCGGGAACGCGTCAATGATGCGGATGGCATTTGGATACGCCGAGTTGGCGCGGATTGGCTTACTAGCCTTGGCACTATTTGGCGCCGGGCCTGTGCTGGCGGAGCCGGCTGTCCCCTGCGACGCCGACGATCCTCATCAAGTTCGTCTTCAAGTCAGCGTCAGCGGCATGCGCTCGACCAGCGGCAATGTCACCGTCACGATCTACCCCGATGACAAGACGCATTTTCTGGATGGGGCATTCAAGCTCGCGCGGCAGAGCGTTCCGGTGACCTTGCCTGTCACGCAGCTCTGCTTCGCCTTCACGACACCGGGCTACTACGCCGTCGCCCTGTTTCACGATGAGAACGCCAACGGACATTTCGATACGACGATGCTGGGCGTGCCGGATGAGGGGTTCGGCTTTTCCAATAACCCCAAGCTTTATCTGGGGCCGCCCGATCTGGCCAAGGTTCGCATGGCCATGCATCAGGGCGACAACCAGATCGACATCAAGATTAAGTACTACTAGCTCAGTACCCGTCTCACACGGCCTTGCGCCCGCCTGCCCGGACCTGTGCCGGGCGGATCAGATTCATGATGCCGCCGACATGCTCGAACAAGGATAAGGCGTGATCGATCTGCTCGTGTGTATGCGCGGCGCTGACGCTTGACCGCAAGAGCGACAATCCCTTAGGCGTGGCCGGCGGCAGCGTGACATTCGTGTACAGCCCAGCTTCCAGCAGCCGTGACCAGAAGGCGACGGCGATTTCAGGCGACGGCATAATCGCAGACACGACTGGGTTGGGTTCGGGGCCGACGCTGAATCCGAGATCGGCTAGACCGTTATAGAACCGAACAGCGTTATCCATCAGTTGGTGGCGCAAAATCGGGCGCGTGCGTAATTGATTGAGGGCCTCCGTGGCGGCGGCGATTACCCCCGGCGGTAGCGACGCCGTGAACATATAGGGGCGGCTAACGACACGCAGGACGTCGAACCCGTCAATGTCGCTAACGCAAAATCCGCCCACACCACCCAGGCTTTTTGAGAAAGTGCCGACGATGAAATCGACATCGGCCTCGACGTCTGCGGCTTCAACCAGACCGCGGCCGGTTTCGCCAAGGACGCCGAGCGAATGCGCCTCGTCGACCACGAGATACGCACCGGATGCGCGCTTGACCTCGGCGAATTCCTTCAGCGGGGCCGTGTCCCCCAGCATCGAGTAAATGCCTTCGACGACGATCACCTTGTCGCCCGGTTGATCGGCCAGACGGCGCAGGCGATTGGCTAGATCATCGGGATCGTTGTGGCGGAACCGCGTGACCTGGGCGCTGCCGAGCTTGGCGCCGTCATAGATGCTGGCATGGCAGTCAGCGTCGAGCAGCAGATGGTCGTTCTTGCCGGCCAGCGTCGACAGCATGCCAACATTGGCTTGATATCCTGTCGAAAACACCATGCCATGCTTACGGCCATAGAAATCGGCGAGCGCGCGCTCAAGCCCCGTATGACCGTCATAGCTGCCATTGGCGATGCGCGAACCGGTGGTGCCGGTGCCGCAATTCTGTACCGCCTCGATCGATTTCGCGATGACGTTCGGATCGTAGGTGAGCCCCAGATAGTTATTGGTGCCGAGCAACAGAATCTCACGGCCGTCGAGGATCGCTTCGGTCGGCGACAGGACCCGGTCGAAGGCTACGCTGAAGGGGTTCGATTTGGTGGCTTCAAGCCGGTAATACGCGGCTCTCAGGGGCGAAAATTTTTCAAGCAAAGACATATATTACGCGCCTGCTTTCAGATCGCGGACCGTATGAATGAGGTGACCAAGCGTCTCGATTTCCGCGATCCGATCTAGCGGAACCGAAATATCCAGCCGGTCCTCGATTTCCATCACGAAATCCATGACGGCGACAGAGTCGAGGCCGAGATCATTGACGATGTTGGTTTGATCGGAGAGGACGATGGGTTTCTGCGTCGATAAGCGCAGAGTGTTGAATATCGTCTCTCGAATGTCGCCGAGCGAATCCTGCATGTTCTTTTCCGTCGGGCTCCTAGGCTATCCTACGCTTCAGCCCGGAGCGGCTCCGACCTGCACACATCAGACTTATAAGATGCCCCTTAGGGGTTGCTAGAGACCTCGCCAGACTGCCCCTTGGCTCGACGCCGCAGGACCGATCCGACTTGGTTGGGCAATTAATGTCACGCACCGCGAATAACAGGCCCTGTCGGCACTCCTAAGGGGGAAGGCTGGCGGAAACATAGATTCTTAACATAGATTTTTCTATGCGGTCTTTCGTAAGAATTTCGTCGCCATCCACTGTGGCACGAGATTTTACCCTGTTGCAAACAAGATATCTGTGGCACCAAAGCCCCGTCCCATAAAGGGATTTGGACCGACAAATATCCTAGATGACTAGCTACCGTATGCGAGGCAACCGTCGGCATCAAGGCCCGAACGCATTCTGCGTTGCGGTGGTCTGCTACCGCGCGCCTACGCTACCCGAAAAAGCTGATGGCGGAATGCGGGTGTGATGATCAGCCGTTACCTAATCGGCGAGATATGCAAACCGCTGGCTGTCATACTGGGTATCTTTATCGTCCTGTTCGCGAGCTATAGCGCTGCGGGGTTCTTGGCGGATGCGGTAAAGGGGCTGTTGCCTGTCGATACCGTCGCCGAGATGATTGCCCTGAAGGCGCTGATCTCGCTCGAAGTACTGATCCCGATATCGCTCTATATCTCGGTGGTGTTAGGTTTTGGTCGGCTCTACGGCGATAGCGAATTCATCGCGATGTTTGCTCTCCAGGTCACGCCCGCGCGGGTGATGTGGGCGGTGTTCATGCTGTCCGGCGCCCTGGCGCTTGTGGTCGCGGGCCTGTCGGTGATCGTCAGGCCGCTCGCCTATAACGAACTGCATGAGCTTTCCAAACGTGCGGAGGGTGCGGTCGATGTCGACGCGATGGCGGCGGGTACCTTCTACGTGGGGCAGCATGGCAACCGAGTGATATACCTGTCGCATCGCGACGGCCCGGACGCACCGGCCCAGGATGTATTCATCAAGCTTCAGCGCCACGACCGGACGGAAATCATCTATTCCCGTTTCGCCTCCAAGCTCCGTCAAGACAACCCGCAGGTTAGTTTGACGGACGCGCATATCTACACGCTCGACCCCAATGACGAGCGGGAAGACCAGGTCGCGACCGCCGGTGGGATCGTCATCAATCCGGACAGCACCGATAATGCCCCGCCGGAATACAGCTCGGTTGCCGCCAGCACCGCGCATCTGGCGGCATCCTCTTTGCCGCGGGATGTTGCCGAATTGCAATGGCGCTTCTCGACGCCGATATCGACCCTGCTTCTGGGATTGCTTGGCGTGCCGCTGAGCAGGGGCAGGCCGCGCCAGAACAAATATGAGAAATTCGGCGCGGCGATCCTGATCTACTCGGCCTATTACCTGCTCTGCACCTCCGCCAGGACCTGGGTTCAGCACGGGGTGGTTGGCGGATTTCCAGGCATCTGGTGGGCGCCGGCGACGCTGGCACTGCTTCTGGTGACGTTCATGTATGGGCCCAGCCTAACCGCCAAGTTCAAACGCCGACAGGCATGATGGGGCAGGCAGCATTGACGGGGCTGACCGAGACGGTTCTTGCCCGCACCGTCAGATATACCGACCGATATGTCCAGGCAGCCGCGTTCAGGGCCTATATGCTGGTGATTGCCGCACTGACCGCGTTGTTCAGCCTGCTTGAATTCGTCGAGCAGCTGAGCAATGTCGGGCAGGGCACCTACCGGGTGACCGATGCCCTCATCTACGTGATCCTGATCGCACCGGCCCGCGTGCTGCAGGTGACGCCGGTATCAATGCTGCTCGGTTCGCTCTGGGCGCTGGGGTCGTTGGCGCGGGACTCCGAATTGGTCGCGCTGCAGAGCCTCGGCGTTTCGGCAAAGCGCATCATCGGCTCGGTGATCATGCTCGTCGTACCCATCATCATCGTGCTGTTTTTGATCGCGCAATTCGTGATCCCGCCGGCTCAGTTGCTTGCCCAGGCGACTCATGCTGCGGCGGTCACCGAGTCCACGCCGGAGAACAGTTTTTGGGCACGGGGCGACCATGAGTATCTGAACGTCGGCGAGTTCACCGGTACGACGGTCGCCGCCCAGGTCGATATCTATTCCTTCCACGCCGATGGCAGCGTGGACAGTTTTATCCATGCCGATCGCGCCGACATTCAGCCCGATGATGTGTGGCGGCTGACCGGCGTTGCCGTAAAGCGGGGCGTCACTTCGGGGCTTGAGACCGAGCATCTGGATACGCTCTTGTGGAAATCCTTTGTACCGGGGCGTGAGGTCAAGGTCTTGATGCTGCCGATAGAGAGCATGCCGCCGGTTGCCCTCTATCGCTATATCCAGGAGCTCAAGCAACGCAATCAGCCGGCGATTCGCTACGAGCAGGAGTTTTGGCGGAAGATCGGCCTCCCGTTCTCGATGATCGCCATGATCATCGCGGCAGCCCCCTTCGTTTTCGGCTCACCCCGCCACCAAGGGATGGGACGGCAGATCATGATCGGTGCGATCTTCGGCATCGTCTTCTCGCTGGTTCAGCAGATTGCCGGGCATCTCGATCTGCTGCTCGACCTGAACCCAGCCATGACGGCGCTGGCGCCGTCGCTGTTGCTCATCGGCCTCGCCTTCTATCTGCTGCGCCGCGCACATCGCTAGAACGTGCGGAAAAACAGCTCATAGCGCGCCCGCCGCATGCGCAGCAGAAGCAGGGAAATCGCGCTGAAGCCGATGATCTCGAACCAGAAATAATAGTCCGGGGCGCCGACGCTGGCGAAGATGAAGATGCCGAGTGTCCGGTAATTCGCCGACATCACCGACCATCGCCGAACCAGCGGGGCAAATATCTCGCGATAGCGGCAGCGGGCCGGTGCGTCGTAGCCGAGAGATGGTGCAATCACGGCGGCCAGCTTCTCGTGAAACTCGCGGGTGACGCCGGAGGTCCGAAGCTGCACTCCGACATAGGCCCTATCGAACGCCGCAAGCACACGCTGTAGCCCTAAGGCCGGCTGTAGGCTGGCCGGCGGCGCCGTTAGTTCCAGAAGGGCGGCTGATTTCCGCCCGAGGCCCCAAAAGCTGTATTCCTGTCGCTGCACCTCATAAGCAGCGGACTGCACCGCGTGGCATACGCCCGCTGCGATGGCGAGGAGCCAGATCACATTGCCGTGGGTGCGGGAAAGAGCGATCGCGAGGGCTGAATAGACCGCGATGAACGTCACGTAGTCGCAAATCCCGTCTAGAACCTTGCCGGTCGCCGACTGCTTCTTGGTCAGCCGCGCAAGCTGGCCGTCGGCGCCATCCATGATGTGCCAGGCGATCATCAGGATGAAGCCTGTGATGGCGGCGTAGGGGGATTGGTAGTGGTAATAGGCCAGCGCCGCCAGTATCCCGAACGCCATACCGGCCAGCGACACGGTATTGGGGTGGATGCCCAGCCTGGCGAAGATCGGAACCAGCCAACCCGCCACCGGATGGATGAAGTAGCGATTCGTCGCCTCTTCAATCTCCAGCGTTCGGCGGACCGGTTCGCTCGCTTCCATGACCAGGCTGTCTGCTAGAGCTTGGCTGAGTCGAGGAGCTTTTCGGCCTTATCGAAGGCGATGGGATCGTCGACATCGACCCAGATCCGGTCGCCGATATCGAAGACATGGGCCTTGCCCCAGCGGGCGAGCACATTCATGGCGCCCGAAATACTGTCATCGCCCTCAGCCTGGCTGTGCTCCAGCGCCTCGAACATCACCGGCGTACACAGGAAGACTCCGGTGTCGAAGGCGTTGAACTCACGGATTACCTTGCCGATATGCTCGATCTTGCCGCCGGAGCATTTGACGCGCGTGACATCCTCGGGATCGTTCAGCGGATTGTCGATATTGAAATCGACCGCCAGCGTGACCGTGCCCGGTTCGACATCTGACGAGATCAGATCACGGAAGATCGCCGGGTCGACCAGATGGTCGCACATAGTGAGCAGGAATGGCTCATTAAGATAGGGCTTCGCCTTGTGCAGCGAAACGCCGTTCGCCCTGGTCCATTCCTCATTGATGATATGGGTGATCGACAG
>CAIZEE010000121.1 GCA_903931835.1 uncultured Elstera sp. | reverse complement strand
GACACCAGTCGACTGAACAAAGCCGTCTTTGAGCGTGGCAACGGTGACCTTGTCGCCCTTGATCGTCAGATGGTCGAGCTTGCCAGAACCCTCAATCATCAAGAATGTGTTCTTTCCAAGCGGGCGTAGCGCATCGGGGTTGACCAGCGGTGATGAGGTCTCAAGCTTGGTGACCTTGCCCGCCTTGCCGCCCTTCACATCGATCCTATAAAGCCCGCCCGGGCCGAAAGTGTTGACGTAGAGATTGCCGTCAGACCCGAACGCGATGCCGTCCAACCCCGCCGCACCCGGCGGCGGCGTGAATTGCGGATCGGTCGCCCACACCTCAAATTGACTGGCACCCGGCTTCAGGCGCAGGACGTTGGGCGACAGCGAATCGGTGACATAGGCCGCCTTGTCGGCGCCGATCGCGATATCGTTGCAGATGGCAGGGGTACCCGGCAGCGCCACGCTCACCTTACCCTTGCCGGTCTTGAGGTCGAAGCCCTTCAGGAACGAGCCCGTGACGGTACTGGGCCCCGCAATGCCAAACCCGGATGCGTCGTTCGAACAAACCCACAAGGTCCCAGTCGCCTCATCTGCCAGCACGCCGAAGGTTGAGCGCGTGTCGAAGCTACCCGGCTGAATCCACACCTCCGCCTTGTCGCTTCCCGCCGGAACGCGGATGACGCCGCCGCCGACGATATTGCTGACATAAAGCGTACCGTCCTTGGTCGCCGTCATGCTTTCGGGAAACGCGGCATCGCCCGGAAGCGCTATTTGGGTGGGGGCTGCGTTGGCGGCGACAGCGCAGCCCAACAGGGCGACGGTGGCAACGATGCTGCGCTGAGCCATCACGGTGAATGATGGCCATTGTTCGCTTAAAGTCATACCAACCTCATATGCTTGGAAAAATGGACAGGGCTTAAGCCGACACGCCGTCCGTCGGATGACCGATGCGCGACAGGGCAGATAAGAACGAGGTCACGCCGTTACTACGCAACGGCACGAACGACTTGCCGCTCTTCTGGCACAGGCGTTTGACCGTCAGCGCCGCATCGTGGCTGATGCAATCGACCGGGAACAGCACGATTTCGGCCTGACTGACCAGCCCGGCCAGCAGTCCCGCCCGATCCTCCACCCCGCCATCATGATGCAATAACTCCGCGTTGGCGCTTTCTGCTACACGGGCGAGTTGTGGCACCTGGCTCGGGCGGCCGCCGACATAAAGCAGCTTCAGCCCGCGCAAATCCTGCTTTTCAGCCTGCGCCACGGCATCAACGGTCCATTTCTCATCCAGCGCGCCGAGTTCGTCGCGCAACTCCGCCACGTCGCGTTCAGCCGCCTGGCAGCGACGGCGCTGGTCGTTATGCGCCGTGATTTCGGCTTCAAGTTTTTGCTCAAAACGCTCACGCCGTCCGATTTCCGCAGATAATTGCTTCTGCAATTGGGCCACCAGCCGCAACAGGGTATCGGCTTCCAAATCCGCCGTGGCGTCATCCTCTTGGGCGGCTACGCGGGATGCCAAAGCACGCTCAAGATCGCGGATCTTGGCGTCGCGGCAAATAATGGCGTCACGCAGTTGGGTCTGTTGGCGCGCCACCTTCTCCCGCAGTTCGGCATTATCCGCCTCCAGCTCCATCAGCCGGCGGAAATCGGCGCGGTTGGCCGCACCGACCAGATGCGAGAGCATATGAACCTGGCCGAAGACGTAGCGGACGAGCTCCGCCGTCGTCGCCTGATGGGTCAGAACCGCCCAATACGCACCGGGGATTTCCCCCCGCCCGGCGGCTTGATCCCACAATGCCCGCACATCTTCGGCCGATTTTGCCGGCCGAAACTGGTTGATCGCGATGCTGTGCCGGCGATCGAGCGCCTTCTGGATAATCTTGGCGCCGGCATCCCGGCGCGACGCCAGCGTGACCGCCAGTCCATGCAATTCGTGATCGGTTGCGGTTCGCGCATCGGTGGCGTTCAGCTTGACCAGCAATTGCCGAAGTTCGTCGGTCGCAAGACAAGTGCCGATAATCGAGCAATGCAGATTGGGCGACAGCTCCCAAATCTTCGAGCGGCCGGATGGCGTCTCCTCCGCGATTTCCGCCAATTCGGCCGGCGCTTGGCGCAGGGCGAAGGGACGCGCTGCAACCGGATTTTGCACCGGTCGCAACAGCGTGCCTGAAAGACCATGCCGCCTGGCGTCCGGATAAAGTGACATCCTGCCCCTCGATATATCTCGTCAGATATAGCGATGGTGGCACATCAATCCGCCTGAGGGAACCCCGCTTACGCTGCGGGCTTGCCGGCGCTTACGCTTTGCCCAGCGCCGAAAGGGCTGCGAACTCCGCCTCCGTCAGCTTGATCGCCGCAGCCGCCACGTTCTCCTTCAGATGCGCCTCCTTGCTCGTCCCCGGGATCGGCAGCATGACGGGGGAGCGGCGGAGCAGCCAGGCAAGGGCGATCTGTCCCGGCGTCGCGCCGTGGCTGGCCGCACTATCGGTCAAGGCGGTCCTCCCGGTCAGCGCACCGGCGGCAAGAGGGTACCACGGAATGAAGCCGATGCCGTGGCTCGCGCAATAATCGACCACCGCCTCGCTCGCGCGGTCACCCAAATTATATTTGTTCTGCACGGTCACGACCGGGAAGTGTTTCTGCGCCGCCTTGATCTCCTCGATGCCGACCTCGCTCAATCCGACATGGCGGATCAGCCCTTCCTTTTGCATCGCCGCGATCTCGCCGAACTGCTCATCCATCGGCACCGCCGGATCGACCCGGTGAAGCTGCCACAGATCGATCCGATCGACCTTCAGCCGGCGCATGCTCATCAGCACGCATTGGCGGAGATATTCGGGCCGGCCGAGCGGACGCCAGATATTCGGGCCATGCCGGGTCAACCCGCCCTTGGTCGCAATCAGCAATCCATCATAGGGGTGAAGCGCTTCGGCGATCAGCTCCTCGCTGACATCCGGCCCATAGCTGTCGGCAGTATCGATGAAATCGACGCCGAGGCCCGGCAAAGCCCGCAGTGTCCGCAACGCCTCCGCCCGATCACGGGGCGCGCCCCACACGCCATCGCCCGTAATGCGCATCGCGCCATAGCCGAGACGGGCTACTTTGATGTCCCCGCCAACCAGAAATGTGCCGGCGGCAGATGCGGATATATCGCTCATGACTGCAGTCCCTCGTCTTCGAAATGAATCAAGCCATTGGTGTTATGGGGATTTGCCGGGTCGTGTTCCAGCCCCCGCGACGCGGTATCCGACAAGTGACGGCCCGGAGTCTGCGCGTTAGACTGGGCCATCCAGGGGGTCGTCAATGGCAAGACTATGGTTGCGCGTTCAGCTCGACGGTGCCGGTGCGCTCGGCCCCGGCAAGATCGAGCTGCTGGAGGCGATCGACCGGACCGGGTCGATCAGTGCCGCCGGCCGCGACCTCGGCATGTCCTATCGCCGTGCGTGGCTGCTGGTCGATGAATTGAACCGGCTGTTCCGCGAGAAGGTGGTGATCGCCACCATGGGCGGCACACGCGGCGGCGGCACCGCCCTGTCCGATTTCGGCCGCGACCTGATCGCGCAATTCCGCGCCATCGAGGACGAGGCCAATCAGGCGGTTCGCCGGCGGTTGGCGGTGATCGAGGAGGCGCAGGCAGACGCATCGGTGATCACCGACGCCGCTTCTTAGACGTCAGCCGTCCCGTAGGTAACGCCCAGATCGCGCATCCAGGCGCGGTATTTCACGCTCAGCAGATCGGTGCGATGGTGGAAATCGAGGCGCAGATCGACCGGAATGCGTTCGGGGCGCTGCGTGTCGACGATCCCGCTATCCTGGGCATAGACCAGATCCTGGCGCGCGCGCACCTCCGCATCGGTCGGCTCCGGATCGAAATTCATCGCGCAGACGATGCGCACGATGCTCTCGGTCGGGCTGACCATCTGTGCGGTAAAGAAGGTGCAGAACCGGTCATCCGGGCTGCCCTGTAGCGGGCTAGCCGGATCGGCAATGACAACGCGCTTCTTGAAATACGACACCAGCGGACGCAGGCATTTATAGGCGTAATAGGCGATCACCGGAATGTTGCGCGGGTCGCCATAGGGCTGGGTCACGCGCACCTCTGACGTCGCCAATCCCTCCGGCCCCTCCTGCACGTCATAAGGCGGGATCGGATCGGGCTGGTCCAGGATGCCGTTGACGCCCGGATGCACGAACGGGAAATGCGTCGGATCGAAGAAATTCTCGACCGCGCGATAGCCTGAGCGGAATGTGTAAGGCCCGCAGATCACCTTCTTGTAGCTCGGATCATCCCATTCAGGATAAGCGGGAATGTCGTGTTCCGGCGTGCCCAGGGAGGCCCAGACAAGCCCGTATCGTTCGCGTGTTTGATGCGTGATCGCGCGGGCTTTTTTCGGCGGCGTCTCGGAAGGTGCCGCCGGGATCAGCACGCATTGCGCCGTGCGATCGTAATTCCAGCCGTGATAGGGGCAGACGACCTTGTCGTTGTGAATCTGGCCGAGCGACAGGCGTGAGCCGCGATGGATGCACAGATCCTCCCAGACATGCGCCACACCGCTTTCGTCACGCCACGCCACCAGATCGCGTTCGAGCAATGTCAGGGGGTAGAGCTGCCCTGCCACGATATCGGCCGAGACCGCCACCACATGCCAATCGTTCAGCAGCGCCGCGTCATGGCAGCCGCCGGCCAGCAAGGCCGAGGTTGACGGAATCGCGGTCATGGCAATGCCCTCGCACTTTGTGCAGCCGCCAGCGCCAGGCGGTGCAGCGTGATATGTCGGATTTCCGTGCGCGACGTGCCGATATGGGAGCGGATCAGCATCTCCGCCCGGTCGGCCTTGCGCGCCATCAGCACTTTAAGAATTTTACCGTGCTCCTCATAGGTCGCAGCGATCCGGTCCGGATTGATGAAATCGAGACGGCGGATGATCCGGATACGGTCGGTCAGCTCGTCGAAGGTGCGCAGCATCTCGGCATTGCCGGCCAGCGACACCAGCGTGCGATGAAAGCGTTCATCCTCCGCGGCCACTTCCTTGAAGTCCTGGGTCCGCTCCGCCTCCGGCGTATGCCAATAGGCGTAAAGCTCGGACAGATCAGGCATCGGGTCCATCTTGCAAAGGCGCTTCAGCGCCAGCGCCTCAATATCCATGCGGAACTCGTAGAGATCCTCGTAATAGGCGAGATCGAGCGGCTTTACCTGCCAGCTCGAATGACCTTCGAGGCGAACAAGATAGCCTTCGCGCGCCAGCACATGCAGCGCCAGACGCAAGGGCGTGCGTGAGACGCCGAGCGTGGCGGCCAATTCATGTTCGGAATAACGCTGGCCTGGCGGCATGCGGAACTCAAAGATATCGTCCTTGATCCGCTCATAGGCCTCCTGCAGCACCGGCGCCTTTTCAGGAGCCTGACGTGAAGCCGGATCGACCAGACGAAGTGCTGCCGCCTCAGCGTGTTTCCTAGGTTTCAATTCAAACTCCAATTGGGATCCCAAATTGACTTTGCCAGGAAGCGGGTGCTAAGGCAAGATCATGTGCGCCAATCGGCCTGAGTGAATGGAGAACAGCGATGAACCAAGCCGCCTTTGAGACGATCGACGGGACCAGGGTCTATAGCCTGTTCATCGATGGCGAGTGGGTTCGCTCGTCGCGCAACACCATCGTCGACGATTTCAACCCGGCGACAGGCGAGTTGTTCGCTCGCATCCAGCAGGCAGGCCCGGAAGAGGTCGAGCGCGCCATCGCATCGGCCCATCGCGCCGCCGCAAGCTGGGGCGCCACACTGGTCGCCGAACGCGAGGCCCTGCTGCTGAAAGTCTGCGATGTCATCATCCGGCGCACGGCGGAAATCCGCGATGCCCTGATCGATGAATGCGGGTCGGCCTATAACAAGGCGCTGTGGGAGATCGACTACGTCACCGATCTCTTACGCAGTGCCGCCGGCGATGTCCGGCATGTTGTCGGCGAGACCATGCCAATGAGCCAGCCGGGCCAGATCTCGATGTCGATCCGCCGTCCGCTCGGCGTCATCGCCGGCATCGCACCGTTCAACTCGCCCTTCCTGCTGTCGATAAAGAAAATCGCCTTCGCGCTCGCCGCCGGCAACAGCTTCATCCTGAAACCGTCGGAGGAAACGCCGGTATCGG
>CAIZEE010000120.1 GCA_903931835.1 uncultured Elstera sp. | reverse complement strand
TGCCATGCCGGTCCGATGCTGGCGGAACCGGCGCCACCGCAACTGCCAGACTGAGAGTGGCCGGCTCATGTCATCTCGATCCGGGGATCGAGCCAGCAATAGGCGAGGTCGGCCGCCAGACTGCTCAGCAAGGTTACCAAGGCTGCTAACAGCAGTCCTGTGAGCGCCAGATTGAAGTCGTTCCCCAGAATGGCGTCATAAACCATCTTGCCCATGCCCCACTGGGCAAACATCGTTTCGGTGACGAGCGCGCCTGAGAACAGCGTGCCAAAGCTCAATCCGAACATCGTCACGATCGGTAGGGCCGCGTTGCGCAGCGCGTGGACCAAAACGATGCGCAGCGGTCCGGCACCCTTGGCGCGCGCCGTTCGAATGAAATCGAGGCGCAACGTCTCGATCATCGAGGCGCGGACGTAACGGGTGAAGCCCCCGGTATTGGCCAATACCAGCGTCGCGACCGGCAGGATTAGGTGGCGCAGCCCATCGATCACGCCGCCGCCCCGACCGGCACTCATGCCGCTCGCCGGCAGCCAATGCAGGGTCTGAGCGAATACCAGGATCAGAACCAGCGCCAGCCAGAATACCGGCAGCGACATACCGGCGAAGGCGAATAGGCTGACAATACCATCAATCCATCCCCCTGGTCTCAGCGCCGAGACGACGCCCAGGACAAGCGACAATAGGGCACTCAAAGCGAACGCGGTCAGCATCAGCTTAGTCGTCTGCCACAATGCCGGGGCCATGACCTCCAGAACCGGTCTGGAATGTGTCCGGGAAAAGCCGAAATCTCCTGTCAGCGCCGATATCAGCCAGTGCCAATAACGCGAGAGCAGGGGCTGATCCAGCCCATAAATGTCCCGCAGATGGGCAATCACATCCGGCGTCGCACCGGGCGCGCTGGCCAGCATCACGTCGAGCGGATCGCCCGGCATCAAGCCGATCAGCCCATAGATGACAAAGGACAGGATCAGCAGAATCAGCGCGCTCTGTCCCAGTCGCCTTAGAATGAAGCGCGCCATGTCAGGCTGCTCCCGCGAAATGGCATGCCGCGAGCTGCGTGGCCTCGCCATTAACCGGTGCCAGAACCGGAATCTCCTTGCGGCAGATGTCGGCGGCACGCGGGCAACGCGGATGAAAGGCGCAGCCCGATGGCGGAGCAAGCGGGTTCGGCATCTCGCCGTTTAGATTGGCTGTTGCGCGTCGTCCGCCGCGCCGGATGCGCGGAACCGCGTCTAGCAGGGCGGCGGTGTAGGGGTGGGCAGGTTGCTTGAAGAGCCGCGCTGTTGACGCGATCTCGACCAGCCGCCCGAGATAGAGCACTGCCACGCGGTCGGCTAGATGGTTGACCACGCCCAGATCGTGACTGATGAACAGGTAGCTGAGGCCACGTTGCCGCTGGAATTGCCGCAGCAGGTTCACGATGCCACTCTGCACTGACGCATCCAGGGCGGAAAGTGGTTCATCGGCAACGATCAGGATGGGGTCGGGGGCAAGCGCCCGGGCGATTGCGATGCGCTGGCGCTGGCCGCCTGAAAACTCGTGCGGATAGCGATTGAGCGCGTCCTGCGGCAAGCCGACTTTGTCGATCAGCCGTGCGACCTTGGCCCGGCGTTCTTTCGATGAGCCAACCTGCTGTATGCGCAACGGCTCCTCGACCAAGGCCGCCACGGTCATCCGTGGGTCGAGCGCTGAGAACGGGTCCTGAAAGATGAGTTGGATGTCCCGTCGCGCCGCCTTGTCGATCGGCCTGCCACGCAGCATCACCGCTCCAGCATCGGGGGACCGCAATCCCGCGATGACATGGCCGAGCGTGGTCTTGCCACTGCCGCTTTCGCCGACCAGCGCAAGGGTCTCGCCGGCGTCAAGCGTCAGGCTTACATGCGCCAGCGCGTAAATCGTTCCGCGCCCATCACCGAACCAGCCGGCCTTCTGCGCAAAGGCGACGCTGATATCGGTCAGCTCAAGCAGTGGCGATCTGGTCATTGGGCGTTGAAACAGGCGACGAAATGGCCCGCCTCCTTCTGTATCTCAGGGGGCTCTTCTGCCCGACATCGTGCATCGGCCAATTCACAGCGATCGGCGAAGCGGCAGCCAACGATAGAACGATCTGGCGCCGGCACGCTGCCCTCAATGACCGGCAGAATATCGACCCGCCGATCCGGACCGGGCAGCGTTGCGATCAATCCACGCGTGTAGGGATGGCTCGGATCGGCGAACAGGCGTTCGGCCTTCGCCCGTTCCACGATCCGGCCGGCATACATGACGATGATGTCGTCGGCGATTTCCGAGACGACCGCCAGATTATGGCTGATAAACTGGATCGCCATGCCGGTCTCGACTTGAAGCCGCTGCAACAGGTCCAGAATCTGCCCCTGGATGGTGACGTCGAGTGCTGTGGTCGGTTCATCGGCGATCAGCAATGCCGGACGGCAGGCAAGCGCCATCGCGATCATGGCGCGCTGGCGCATACCGCCCGACAGCTGATGCGGATAGGCATCGGCCCGCTCTCGGGGCGCTGCGATGCCGACCTGGTCCAGCAGCCCGATTGCGTGATCGGTCGCGGTGCGCCAGGACAGGCGTTCATGCAGGACCATGGTTTCGGCGATCTGCCGGCCGATCGTCATGACCGGATTGAGTGCCGTCATCGGCTCCTGAAAGATCATCGCGATCCGGCTGCCGCGCAGCTGCCGCCACGCGGCCTCGCTCTGGCCGATCAATTCGGCACCATCGAACCGGATTGATCCCCCGACGCCGCCGGGGCCGGGCACCAAGCCGAGTAGCGCCAGCGCCGTCATGGACTTGCCGCAGCCGCTCTCGCCAACGACGCCTAATGTTTTGCCCCGCGCAAGCGTGTAGCTGATCCCGCTGACAGCGTTGCTTGGACCGCCCCGGCTCGGAAAGCCGATCTCGAGATCCTGGACTGCGAGCAGCGGCTCGGTGGTCACTCAGCGTGCCAGTTTTCCGCCCAAAGCGGGGCGTAATCGGCAAAGCCCGCGCGCTCATAACCGGCGAGCCATTTCGGTATCACATGCGCATCGACGAGGAAGAATAGCGGCACCACCGGGAGATCGGTGGCGTAGAGTCGCTGGATCCCTGCCCAGGCCTGGCGGCGCTTATTCTGGTCGAGTTCGCTTTCCACCACGCCGATTAACCGGTCCATTTCCGGGTTGGAGTAGGCGATCGTATTGCTGCCGCCGTAGTTATTCGCGCGGGTCGGTATGCTCTCGCTCGCCAGCGTGTTGCGCGGCGATACGTTGGGATCATAGACCCAGAAATAGAGAACCAGGCCATGGAAGAGACGCTTTTTAACCGTCTCGCCCAAAAGCGTGCGCACCGGCTCGTTCTTGATCACCGTCTCAATGCAGGCGGATTTCCAATAACTCTGCAGTACCTGCTGTTCGAGTTCACGCAGGCGGTTGCCCGCGATGGTGATGAAGTCGATCGACAGGCGCTCGCCCGCCTGATTGCGGCATATTCCGTCAGGACCGGGCGTCCAGCCGGCCTCCAGGAGTAGCGATTTGGCCTTGCTTGGGTCGTAATCGTAATGCGGCAGATGGCCAGCCGACATCGGATCGGCGGGGTTGACGAAACTGTCGGCGACGGGCTGCACGCCGTCGAACAGCTTCTGGCTCATCGTCTTTCGGTCGATGGCATAGAGCAGCGCTTGGCGCACGCGCAGATCGGCCAGGATCGGATTGTCCCGTTGGATCTCGAGGCGGTCGAAATAGAGCGCAGGTTTAAAGATATAATCGAAGTGATCGGGCTGCTTGCGCCGCAACTCCAGTATCTGATCGATGGTGAGGCCGAGCCCGCCATCGACGATCATATCGACATCGCCGGCCAGCAGATTGGCCTGCAATGCGGCGGTATTCTCCACCAGCTTCAACACGATGCGGCTGAAGCCAGGCTTGGCGCCCGGCCAATACGGGTTGGGGGCTAGGATGATCTCGGACCCGGAATGATATCCGGTGATCACGAACGGCCCGTTGAACAGGCCGGGCATGGTCGGCTCACGGTTATAGCGCGTCTGTTGGAAATACCGCTCGGGCGCCTCGGCGAAGATGGGTCCTTCGATGTGTTCGGGCAGGATTTCGTCCCACTCCGCAAAGGAGTTGGTCACGCCGGTCAAATGCAGGATGGCGGTATCGGGTGCGACGACTTCTACCCGGTCGCAGCGCGCCCAGGGATGAACATTGGAGAAACCGGAATTAGGGGCGATCCCTACTTTCCAGGTGAAGGCGATATCGCGAGCCGTGACCGGTTGGCCGTCACCCCATTTCAATTCGGGTTTCAGCTTGATCGTCACCGCCATGCCGGTGCTGCCGTCGGCGCGTTTTTCGAGGCGCGCCAACCCGTTTTCCAGGGTCGGCAATTGGGCGCAGAGCAAGCAGGTGATTTTCCAATCCTTGTCGAATTGCGTGATCGGCCGCACGACGAAGGCGTCGACATAACGCTTGATCAACTCGGCATCGATATCGGGATGCAGGCTCGAGGGGAACTGGTTCATACCGATGACCAATTCGTCCTTTGCCGAGGCGACTGGGCAGATCGACAGGAGAAACACGACGCCGAGGAGGGCATTGGCGAGTGTCGATGCCAAGTATCCAGTTTTTACCAAGAGCGGCCTCGTCCAAAAATACGCTGGTATCGTGTTGGTTTACTTCCAGCCGGCTTGTTCCGCCAGCGCGCCGGCATCCCCGATTAAGGGCAGGATGTCGGAAAGCGGCGCTTGGTCGGCGTGGAACGGCCCCCAGCGCGTCACCGCATTCGATAGCGGCACGCCCCCCTTGATCGGATAGGCCCATAGAGCTTCCGCAAGGCCACGCTGTGCCGTGTCGCTTGCGAGGTAAGCGAGCAGCGCCTCAACCGCCTCGGCATGAGCCGTCCCTTGAACCTCCGCGACCCCGACAATATCGACACTGACGCCGAAACCGGCATCGGGCCAGACCACGCGCACCGCGTTCAACGTCTTGGCGCTCGCCTCGTCAGTGTGGTCGGCCATTCGGGCGAGCGTTCTGCTGCCGACGATCGCGGCATCGCATTTACCCTCGGCTATGGCGCCCACCAGAGCGTCGTCATCGCCGTCGAGCTTGCTTGATCCGTCGGGCTGCAAGGTTACGGCTGAATCGGCTAGAGCCTGCATCCAGGCCTGTGCCGCATCTCGACCGCCATGCAGCAATTCGGCCGCAAAGAGCAATTGATTGCTTGGTCTATCAAGCGGCGGCAGACAAAGCCGCCCATGCCATTCGGGCTTGGCAAGATCGGCGTATTGGGTGATTTCACCTGGTTTCACGCGCTCATTTGCCGTCGCGATGGCGCGGGCATAGCTGGCGATGCCAAACCAATTGCCGGCGGGGTCGCGGTAAAGTGCGGGGACCGCGTCCGCCAGGGCAGGGACGGCGACCGGATGCAACAGCCCCGCAACCGCCGCCCTGTCGAGACGCGCGGAACTTGGCAACAACAGCACATCTGCCACGGCGGACGGCCCGCCCCGCAACAGGCGACCGAGCAATATGTCGGGCTCGTCGGAGACGAACTCGATGTCGATCCCACGGGTCTTGGTGAACTCAGCGAAGACGGGTTGCAGCCGCGCAGCGCTAAAGGAGGTCCACATTTTCAAGGTGATCGTAGGGGCTGGCGGCGGCGCCGGCTCGGCAGGAGCCGGGGCCGCCGCATAGCCAGCTCGCGCGCATCCGATGATCAGCAGCAAAACGAGCAACGCGCTAATCAGCCACATCACGCTGGTCGGGCTCAGCAAAACGGACGCTCCGGAATGCGGCGGCTTGTACGTTCGACTCGCCAGAACCATTCTTCAATCTTCCCTTAACCAAAAAAAGGTTGGTGAATTTCCTATTAAGGATTAAAACGCCTTAGGTAGCTTGTATTCTCATCGAGGCATGGAATGCTTAGCTGGGTTCTCACGCATAACATCAGATCGGCTGCAATCGCGGTTGCTCTATTGTCGTGCGTGCCAACCCTGGCCCCCGCGCAAGATAAAAGCAGCATTTCGATCCTCGGGGCAGCGTCAATCGACGCGCCCTTGAGAGACGCCGATGCCACGGCGTTGCGTCCGGCGCTGATTATGCCGTCCGAAGCCTTCACCATGAAAGATCTGCCCGATTGCGCCGCGCGGGAATTGGATAGTCGCAGTCCGATGATATCGCCCCTGCGTGTTGCGACTGACGATGTGCCGGTTCATCGTCCTAATATCCAGGATCCCAATCTCGGTATCCGCGCCGTCGACCAGCAGATGGCTTCGATGGGGCCGCGTCAGGCCAATACTTTTCCCGTGATGGCCGCGTTGACCATGCTGGGCGCGGCACTCAAGGTGACGGGCTCCTCCAGCATTACCGTCAATCTCGGCCAGCAATCCCACTAACCAAGCCATCTAGAGTCCCCGCTTCGTGTCAGCGCGAAGCTAGAGGCAGGATTTTGCCTGGGTTCATGATGCCGGCCGGGTCGATGGCGCCTTTGAGCCGTCGCATCAGATCGAGTTCGATCGGCGATTTATAGCGCTGCATATCGGCTATTTTCAAAAGCCCGACGCCGTGTTCGGCGCTGAAACTGCCACCGAGCTTATCGGAAACATCGTGCACGATCCCGCTGATCTCCTCTAGCCGAGCGAGATGCGCGGCGCCGTCCTGATCGGCTGGCTGGCTGACATTGAAATGGATATTGCCGTCGCCAAAATGCCCGAAGGCGAAAATGCGCGCGCCCGGCTCAGCTGCCGCAACGGCCGCCGATGCCTGTTCGACGAAGTCCGGCACGGCGGAGAGCGGGACTGCGATGTCATGCCGTATGGCGGTGCCGAGCGGGCGTTGCGCGTCGGAAATCTCCTCGCGTAGCCGCTTGAGATTTTGCGCTTGAGTATCGTTCTGCGCGATGACGGCGTCGATTATCATGCCTTGCTCGAAGGCTTCGGCCAGTGCGCTTTCCAACTGGGCGGCAAGATCGAGATCGCGCACCGCACTCGTCAGTTCGATCAGCGCATACCAGGGCGATGGCCCGGCGAAGGGATCCTGTGCCCCGCCTAAGTAGTTGCAGACGGTCTGTAGGCTCAGCCGGTTCATGCCTTCGAACAGCGAAACCATCTCGCCGACCTGGCCGTGCAGCGCGGTCAACAGCCGCGTGACGTCGGCGCAGCTGGGCAGCGCGACAAAGGCGGTCACACGGGATTTTGGCTGGGCGTATAATTTCAATACGGCTGCGGTGATGATGCCGAGCGTGCCCTCGGCGCCGATAAACAGATCGCGCAAATCGTAGCCGGTATTGTTCTTGCGCAGTTGCGTCAGACCGTCGAATACCGTTCCATCTGGCAGCACCACCTCGACGCCCAGCGCCAATTCGCGCGCATTGCCATAGCGCAGGACGCCAACGCCGCCGGCATTCGTCGACAAGGCACCGCCGATCTGGCAACTGCCTTCGGCGGCGAGACTGAGCGGGAACAACCGGTCGTGATCTGCGGCAACGCGCTGAATATCGCCCAGGATCACGCCCGCCTCGACGACCATGGTGTTGGTCTGGATATCGATGCTGCGAACCTTGTTAAGCCGGGACAGGCTGACGATCACGCTGCCGCGTTCGGCCACAGCGCCGCCGCATAGACCGGTGTTGCCGCCCTGGGGAACGATCGCCGTTCCTGTCTCGGCGCAGATCTTGACGATCTCGGCCACCTGCTGCGTCGTCGACGGGCGCAGCACCAGCTCAGCGGTGCCATGGAAATTGCCGCGCCACTCGGTCAGATAGGCGGTCAGATCTGCCGGCTGATCGACCCAGCCGCCCGGCCCCGCAACTTGTTTCAACCGGTCGAAGGGCGCGCTGGTCATTCTCAATAGCGAGGAGCGGCTGCCCGGCGCAGGCGATCATTGATCGCAGCACCTAGGCCTTTTTCAGGGATCGGCATGACCGCAATCGCGTCGATATCGGTGCGGTCAAGCAGATGCAAATACTCGAACAGATTGGCCGCCGCTTCCTTTAGATCGCCGCTCTCGCTCAGATTGCGCGTCTCAATAAACCCCTCGGGCGGGTTGGGGCCAAAAGCAAGAAGCACCTCCGTGCCGGCTGGTTCGAGCGCGTTCAGCCTTACCTTGGCGCCGGGCGCGTAGTGGGAGCGCGCCATGCCGGGGCTGCGTTGCGCGCCGCTGTCGCTCGCCGTGCCGAGCGAGCCTAGCGCGGCCTCGATAACCTCCGTCGCGATACCGCCTGGACGTAAGATGATGCCTTGCGGTCCAGTCAGATCGACCACGGTCGACTCAACGCCGACCCGGGTCTTTCCGCCATCCAGGACCATCGCCAGGGACCGGCCAAATTGCGTATCCACATGCAGGGCGTCGGTTGGGCTTAGCTTGCCATAGCGATTGGCGCTGGGTGCCGCGAGCGGGCGACCAGCCGCCTCGATGAGCGCCAATGCCACGGGGTGATCGGGTATCCGGATCGCGACGGTGCTCAGGCCACCGGTAGCCTGGCTGACGACCGGAGAGCCCGATTTGGCGTTCAACACCAGGGTCAAGGGGCCGGGCCAATTGCGCTGTACCAGATAGGTGCTGCGCCGGTCGAACTCTGCCAACTGGCGCGCCATATCGATCGACGCGACATGAATGATCAGCGGGCTTGAGCGCGGCCGGCCCTTCAGGTCATAGACAGCGCTGACCGCTTTCGCCGAGGTTGCGTCGGCGAACAGCCCATAGACTGTTTCGGTCGGCGCCGCTACTAATCCACCGGCGCGGATATGGCGTGCCGCCTCAGCGATCGTGTCCGGCGTAATCTTCAAGATAGCCATGGCGTCAGTCTTTGCTCGCGGTGATATGGCAGACTATCAATGGTATCTCTGCCTCATTTTGCAACGCTTGCGGCTCAAAATCCATCTACTGCGGCAGCCCCAAACGGCGTGATCGCTTCATAGCATTACGCCAGGTGACCATGGAGGTAGCCGCGTAGTTCCAGGTGACGCTGATCAGCGCACCGGCAATGCCCGCTGCCCACCAACGCCCACCCTGGCCGAACAGAAAGTTTGCCGCTCCGACACTGGCGACACCACCAATGCCGCAGACGAGGCAGAAACTGATCAGCCCCTGGACAAAGCGCCAGCCCTTCAGGCGGCGATCGCGATAGGTGAAGATGTTGTTGAGCCAGAAATTGAAGACCATCGCGGTCACTGTTGCGATCGCCTCCCCTTGCACGAAGGTGACGCCGAAGTCGCGCAGAAGCATACCCAGGACGACGAGATTGACACCGAGGCCGAGGCCCCCGACTACGCAGAACATCAAGAACCGCGCCGGTACCAACCCGCCTGAACGCTTATCGATCACCAGCATCAGATATTCCCAGATGACCATGGTGTCGAGTTTGCTCGTGCCGTGCAGCCGCTCGCGAAACTGGTAGGGCAGCTCAGCAAAGCGAAGCTTTCCGGGATATGACGTGAAGAGATCGAGCAGGATTTTGAAGCCGATACCCGACAGATTGCGCACCGCGCGATCGAACGCCTCCCGCCGGATCATGAAAAACCCGCTCATCGGATCCGTCACGTCGGCCTTGATCAGCCGCTTGCCGATACGGGTCGCGACATCGCTGACCTTCGCTCGCCAATTGTCAAAACTATCGGCACTGCCGCCCTCCATGTAACGGCTGCCGATGACGATGTCGTAAGAGCCGTTTTTCAGCGTCAGCAGCATCTGGGGCAGTAGCGTTTCGTCATGCTGCATATCGGCGTCGGTGACGGCGATGACGGCGGCAGTGCTGGACAGCGCCCCTTCGATGCAGGCGGATGACAGGCCGCGACGGCCGATGCGGTGCAGGCAGCGTATGCGCGGGTTGGTCTGCGCCAACTCACGGATGCGCTGGGCTGTGCCATCGGCGCTGTCGTCATCGACGAACACCACCTCCCACATAATTCCGGTCAAGACACGCTCAAGCTTAGCGACCATCGGCTCGATATTGTCGCGTTCGTTGAGGGTTGGTACGACGATGGTAAGGTCGATCATGAGCGTCCACAAAATGGTTCGGCGGCCAGTGCCGGTTGCCAATATTCTTGGCGCCGCGCCGGCGCGTAGGCGCCCAGATCTTCTGCCAGCCAGCCGTCCGGGGACCGGCGCAGCAAGGCCGCGTGGTGGGCCGGTATCCCCAGCAGGTCGCCGGGCATGCAACTGACCAGGACACGATCATCGCCAGCCTTTGCAAGATCGCTTAGCACGGTTTCATCCAAGCTGGTACGCACGTCGAAGGTAAGTCCGGCGCGACGGGGTTCGCTCAGCGCCAACATGCCGCGCATGGTCAGCGTGACAGCGCCGATATCGTCGTTGCCCGGCAGCACCAATCCAATCCGCTGATCATCGCTGCTGCGCTCCGCCAATTGGCGCGTCAGCGTCCAGATCAGCGTGCGCGGCCGCTGCAAATCGTAGCGGACTTGTCGCACAAAGACGGCCGGCGCTACGACCAGCGCCAGTATCGCGACCGTTGCAAGGATCCGCTGTGTTGGCATTCCGATCCTTGGCCGACGCAGCGCTGCGGCCGTGGTGATGACGGCAAGTCCGACCAGCAGCGACAGATGCGTATTGTAGCGGAAATACGAATGCGCCTCGTCGCCGTCCTGCACCGGGAAATGGCTGATATAGGTGAAGATCAGGAACAGATTGAACAGCACGATCATCATGCCCGACAAGATCAGCAAGCGGCTGGGGCCTGAGAACTCGCGCCGCGCCAATCGAGAGGCGGCCACGACCAGCAAGATGCCGTAAATGACGAAGAGCGTGGCGCGGCGGCGAATCTGATCAGCCATTCCATCGATGATCATCGACAGGCGATCGAACTGCCATTCGGCGAAGGGCAACAGCTTCAGCTCGCCCTCAGTGAAATGGCTGACGACATACCAGCGCCAGGATAGATAGAGAATGGCCGGCGGCAGGACGGCAAGGCTTAGCGTCTTGATGGCTTCAAGCTTGTTGATGCGGCGGTCAAGCAGCACGATCAGGCCGATGCCGGCGCCAAGGCACAACAGCAAGGCGATATTGGACTGCCTGACATTCACAAACGCCGCCAGAAGCAATCCTAGGATCACGGCATCGCTACGTGCGGGCGTACCGCCGGCGAGGCGGCCCAATACGACGCTTGCCTGCCAGCCGGCAAGGGCCAGCAGCACCTCGGTAGTCGGCTCACCATAATCGGACAGGTTGAGATCGGGCCGAAACCCGGGATTGATCAGAACGCCCAGAAGGATCCCCCAGGCACAGGCAGACCACCCGATCTCTTTGGCGTCACCGGTGATGACGCGGCCAACAGCCAAGCCAAGGAAGACCTGTACAGCGATACAGAAATACGGCACGGCCGATGTCGGGTAGTGCGGGAAGAACCAGCCGCTGAAATATCCCGCAAGCTGAGTGTTGTAAGGCAGTCCCGGAAAAATCGAGATGGTACGGGCGGCGTCGTCGCGCGGAAAGCTTCCGAAATCGTAGAGATATTCAACATTCGGCAACAGGTTCCACATCGTGTCCGGCAGAACCGGCCGGAGCGTGAGCAGGATCAGCGCGAGCGGCAGGATGAGAACGGCAAGTCGGCCCAGCACCGTCCATTCTGCTAAGGTGAGCCGCGTCTTCGGATGAATCAGGCAGGCGACCCCGATCAGTGCCACCATGATTGCCGGAATACTCAGGCTCAGCGTCGTGACGATACCCCACAGCGTCACCAGCACGGCGGTTGCACCCCAGCCGGAAGCGAGCTGAATCTCAAGCCCGCGACCCGGCGCCAGCGCGCGGCCCCAGCCGATCAATTGCAAGACGACAAAGGTGACGGACAGGGGGGCCAGGCATTGCTCGATCGTCGGTATCAGCAATGGCCAGTCTTGTCCCAGGAGGCTGATAGCACTCACTTTGTATCCAGCCGCGCCTTCAGATAGGAGAGGATCGGATAGAGGCTGGCGCAGAGTGCTATGATGAAGCCATAGCCGCCCTCGCGATATCCCTTCCGCGACACGTAGCATTTATAGAAACGCGTGAAGATGCGCCGCACATTGGTTGAGAATCTGCCGATATCCCCGCTGTCGCGCAGATCGGCGGCGCGCGCACTGGTATAGCGGTTCAGGCGATTGATCATGTCGGTCAGATCGCGGTCGACATAGTGATCAAGCCGGTTGGTCAGCACCGGACCGCCATTGGCGCTTAATTGCAGTTTCGGATGGACCCTGTCCTGTCCCCAGATTTTGGTGCCCTTGCGGAACAGCCCGACATAGGACCCCTTGCCGAACGACGCCCCCCAGCCAAAGCGCACCAGGTGATCGCCGACATAATTATCGACCGGGATGCGATGCCAGTCGAAGGATGAGGTAGCGCTTACCGACCTGATCTCGGTCGCAAGTTCGGCCGACACGCGCTCGTCGGCGTCGACTTCGAGAATCCATGGGCCGCGGCAATGCGCAATGCCGTTGTTCCGGCGATCGCCCTCGCGCTCCCACCCGCCTTCGACAAGCGTGGCGCCGAAGCCTTGCGCGATGTCACGCGAGCGATCGGTGCAGCGGTCAAGCACGACCACGATCTCGTCGGCGAATGTCAGACGCGCGAGGCAGTCGCCAAGCTGGGCTTCCTCGTTATGCACAACCACGAGTGCTGACAGGGCAGTACCGGCATTTATCGCTTGGGGCGCCGTTGTGGCGGGTTCCACCAGAATTCTCATCCATTCTCGGCAATATGCGCCGGCATCATCTCTATTCGGCGCGGGATATTGACCACAAACGCCCCGCTTGTCTCGCCTATTTAGCTAGTGGAGCAGGCGATAGATGCGAAACAGCGGCGATTGGTATTCAGGCACCCATCCGGGCCGTTCGGCCACGTCAAAGCCCGTCGGTGCGGCCAGCACGACGTAATCATAGGCGTCGAGCGATGGCGGCAGTGTTGCCGACGCGTCTTTCGTGACCAAAGCCGACCACAGGGCGGATGCCGAGGGTTGGTCGGAATAGCCGGGCTTGAAACCGACCGGCTGTTGTGTCGGGTAGGCAAACAGCGTCGGCACGAAGGCATCGCGATCGATAATCGCCCAGCAGGGGAAATGCACCATCGGCGCCTCGCCTGAGCGGATGCGCAATCCATCATCGGGCGTGGCGACGGCAATCCGCGAGCCGACCGGTAAACTGTCCAACGCTGCGCGGGCGGACGTGTATTGCCGATCGAATCCTTGCCATTCAACCGAGATCACGACCATTCGGGCGATGAAAAGCATTACAGCAAAACAGGCGATCGCCCGAGACCACCGCAAGCCTTGGCTCAAGTCACTGCCGCCGATGGCGATCAGCGCGATCACAAGCGGCAGCCGATGATCCACGCTGCTTGCCGTATAGATCTGGTTCGGCATAACGAGATAGGCCGCGACGAGGGCGATCAGGGGTGCTTGCATCGATGGGGCAAAGCGCAGCCATCCGCGCCAGAGGCCAATGAGAAACAAGGCCACGAAAAGGATCATCGTCACGGCGTCGAGCGGCGGCGTGTAGTTGTTGAACAGGCTGTAGGGCAGGTCGAATTTTCGCAGAAACCGGCTAAAAACAATGGCGCCGCCGGCCCCGGATGGGCCTGTCACGAATAGGAGGGCCGGGGCCACGAACGGTAAGGCGGCAAGGGCCGCTCGCGTTGCTATAGCTCCTGGCCGACGCCGCATTTGATCGAGCTCATAGGCGCCGAGTGCGATGGCATAGCAGCCAAACGCTGCGAGATGAGACAGGAAGACCGCGACTCCAAGGACGCAAGCGATAGCCACGCACAGTCTGGGCGACCGTTCCCGCCAGCCGATCCACCATCCAAGTGCGGCGATCGCGAGCCCCGTCCCGAACAGGAAATTGAGGAAGCCCCACAGCATGAAGCGGTTATAGAGCAGGGCAAAGCCGAGCAGCGGCCAGGGGGACCAGTGCTGGAACAGCACGCGATGGAGGAAGGCGACGGAGCCCACCACGCTTGCCATGGTCAGCATGATGAAGATGCGGCCCGCGACCTCCAGAGGCAGGAAGGTGTTGAGCGTAGGCACGATCAAATCCATCGCCAGATTGGGCACGATGCGCCAGTTAACGGCGTAGAAACGCTGAAGCTCAGGCGTATCCGATGCCAGGATATGCATCCGGGCCAGATGATTGGGATAGTCGAAGAGGGGAAGAGTGTGGACTTGCCAGATCGGCAGAGCCGCCATGGCGAACAGCGCCAGAAACATGACCGCGAAGCGAGGGAAGCTTAACGGTCTCACTCACCAAAAATCCGAATAGGAACCGGTCGCGATCCAGGGGAGTAGATCGCGACCGGGTCAGTTTATGCAGCAGCTGAGGATACCACAGCCGGTTGCATTACGGGAGCACGCTGTTGCTTCGGTGCTGCCTCTGTTGCGATCGTGAAGCGCATGTGGGCCTTGTGGCGGCTGTTGAGCGACTGCTCGCGCCATTTGGCCTTTGCGTCGTCATAGCTACGGAACGGGCCAAATGCCTGGGCTGAGCCCTCGACCATCGCGGAGAAATGCGTGTCGCGGAATTCGCCGCCGATTACCCAATATTGAGTGGACATGACGTTTCCTCCTGTTTGAACCCGCTTGTTAATCAGCCGCCTGCGAATGCTGGCTGCCGGTCTTGTGGAATTGGTCTTCTTCGGTCGAGCCGTGCATCGCCAGCGTCGACGAAGCACCGGCGGAAATCGCCGTGGCGACCGCATCGAAATAGCCCGTGCCGACTTCGCGCTGATGACGGGTGGCGGTGTAGCCGTCCTTCTCAGCGGCGAATTCGCGCTGCTGGAATTCCGAGTACGCAGCCATGCCGGTCGCCTTGTAGCCCTTGGCCAGCTCAAACATGCTCATATTGAGCGCATGGAAGCCTGCCAGCGTGACGAACTGGAACTTGTAGCCCATCGCGCCGATCTCATCCTGGAACTTGGCGATGGTCTTGGCGTCGAGCTTGGCTGCCCAGTTGAAGGAGGGCGAGCAGTTATAGGCCAGCTTCTTGCCCGGGAACTGGGCGTGAACCTTGGTCGCAAACTCGCGCGCCTCTTCCAGATCGGGATGCGAGGTTTCGCACCAGATCAGGTCGGAATAAGGGGCATAGGCGATGGCGCGGGCAATCGCGTGCTCCAGACCGCGCTTCTGATCCAGGCGGAAGAAGCCTTCGGGCGTCCGTTCACCGGTCAGGAACTGATGATCTCTTGGATCGATGTCGCTGGTGATGAGCTGCGCCGAGTCCGCGTCGGTACGGGCAACGACCAGGGTTGAGGTGCCCTGCACGTCGGCCGCCAAGCGTGCTGCCTGCAGCGTCCGGATGAACTGGCTGGTCGGAACCAGAACCTTGCCGCCGAGATGGCCGCATTTCTTTTCAGATGCCAGCTGGTCCTCAAAATGGACGGCTGCGGCGCCTGCCTCGATCATCGCCTTCATCAGTTCGAACGCGTTCAGCGGGCCGCCGAAGCCGGCCTCGGCATCCGCCACGATCGGCACGAACCAATCGATGCTATCATCGCCCTCTGAATGGCTGATCTGATCGGCCCGTTGCAGGGCGCGGTTAATGCGCTGCACCACTTCCGGCACGCTCGACGCCGGGTACAGGCTCTGATCAGGGTACATCTGCCCGGCGTTGTTCGCATCCGCAGCAACCTGCCAGCCGCTGAGATAGATCGCCTCCAACCCGGCCTTCACCTGCTGCATGGCCTGGTTGCCGGTCAGCGCGCCGAGCGACTTCACATAGCCATCGCCGGGGCGATTTATCTTTTCCCACAGCTTGATAGCACCACGCTCAGCGAGCGTGTATTCGATCTTCAGGCTGCCACGAAGCCGTTCGACATCGGCCTGCGAATAATCGCGCCGGATGCCTTTGAAACGATCTGCAGCGACTTTTAACTCGGTCATAACGACGTCCTCTCATTTCATCTCGCAAATGCATAATGCGTGAAATGGGGAGGATGTCGACGAAACTCAGCATCTTTGTAGGTAAACCTGCATATCCGTAAACAATTCACATTGACAAGTGTATGTTTGTGAATTGTTGACAGTTGCCCAATTTATGACGGTTCCGGCACGGGATGACGATAGGCGACGATGCTGGTGCCTTTGATGTGCACTAGGTCCAGTTGCCGGGTAAGCTCATTCAGTGCGTCGAAGACGCCACGGGCGCGGCGCGGGCCGTGATAGTCGTGCCACATGATGACGCCGCCCGGTTTTACCATCCGCAACGCCTTCGCCGTGTCGCTCTCGACATAGGAACGCGCATGGGATCCATCGATAAAGATGAGATCGTATTGCGCGAGATGCGGCGTCTCGTCGAACGCCTTGCTGTCGCCAAAGAGCTGTTCGATCCGTTCAGCCTCTGCATGGCCCGAGTAATAGAAGCTGGTATAGGCGGACTCGGCCAATGCCGCCGCCGTTGCCTCGCGATCATCGCCGCCGCCGAGCCGGTAGCTGTCCTTTTGGTCGGGCGCGAGCGTCAGCGTCGTTATTCTGGCATCGGCCGGAGCGTTTGCCGCAAGCAGATAGGTTGTCTTGCCGGTGCAGGTGCCGAACTCGAAGATCCGCCTGGCCGATTTCGCCAGCGTGCACAAAATCCAGGTCTCAAAGTCATTAATACCGCCATCGACGCGAAATCCTGCGACGAAACGGATCTCCGTCTGCGGCGGGGGGCCGAACTCGGTCGGGCGGAAGCGTTCATCGAAGCCGTCAATATCGACTTGCCGCACAGGCCAGGGGCGCAAGACGCCGCGTTTTTTGCGGTCCTCCCGGTAATTCTTCAGTTTCCACAGCACCGCGATCAGCGATGCCGCCAGGATGATATTGATCGCGATGGATAAGGTCACCGGCCCGCTCTCTATTCTCGGCAGAACGTCCACGTCCCGCCTGTGAGTGAGCGTTAGCGAATAGCCGGGATCGATGCAAATGCTCTGTTAGTGATCGGCTTGCCGCGTGTCGAGAAACAGGCTTGTCCAGGCGCTCAGCCGCTCTTCCTGCGGCATTTTTCTTGCATTCTCGTTCACTCGGCCGAGGCGACTTTCAGCATCGGCAAGCGGTATCGCGGGGGCGAAGATGAGCGTAGCGGGACAGCAGGATCATGCCACGGTGGTTGAAGCCGATAAGGCATGGAGCATTGAACGTCATGCGCTCGAACCCATTCCGCTTGGCGATCGCCACGGGTCGCCGATGGAATTGTTCCGCATGTGGATCGGCGCCAATGTGAACTATGTGGTGCTATTGACCGGCGCCATCGCCGTCAATAAGGGGTTGGGGCTTTGGGGCAGCCTGTCGGCAATTCTGGTCGGCAATGTTCTGGGCTGCCTCGTGCTCGGTCTGTCCAGCATCATGGGCTCCAAGACCGGCTCGTCGGGCGTTGTCACCTCGCGCACCAGTTTTGGGCAGATGGGCGCCATATTGCCGATCCTCGTCAGCACGATATCAGCGCTCGGTTGGTTCTCGATCAACTCAGTCATCGCGACGGATAGTCTGGCGCAGCTTTTCGTCGGTGCCGGCTTGCCCGATAGTCCTGCTCTGCCTTGGATATCGCTCCTGATCGTGCTCTGTGCCGAAATTCTGCTGGCGATCTATGGTCACGCAACGATCATCGCGGTGGAGAAATACCTCGCTGTGATCCTTGTCGTGATGTTTGCCGGCGTCCTCGCAATCGTCATTCCCCAAGTCGACTGGGCGGCCGCGATGACCGGCCGTAATCCCGAGACCGCAGGCTTCGGCACGTGGTTGGTCGTCATGGGGCTGATCTTTTCCTACCCGATCTCCTGGACCAATTTCGCGTCCGATTACAGCCGCTATCTCCATCCAGGTACCAGTTGGTGGTCGATCACCAAGGCCGCAGGAGGCGGGCAATTCGTCTCATTGGTGTTTTGTGAGTTGGTCGGTGTCTTCTTCGCGATCGCCATCGGCACGGTGTTGAGCGAAAATCCGGTGGCCGATCTGCCGAAGATCCTGCCCTTCTGGTATCTGACGCCGTTCCTGATCGCCATCATCATCGGCTCGATCGCGGCCAACGTGCCCAATGGCTACACGGCCGGACTAGGCTTGCTCGGCCTGCGATTGCCGCTCGGCCGGGTGAACTCGCTACTGGTCATTGCGGCAGCAACGCTGGTGTTTCGTGTTGTCACGCTGCTCTACGGCGAGTTTCTCGGCCTGTACCAGCAATGGCTGGATTACATCAATTTCTGGACATGCCCGTGGGTGGCGGTGGTCGTGGTCGATTACTTCCTGCGCAAGGGCAGCTACAGCGGTACTGACCTGATGCGCTGGGGCGGGGGCAAGTATTGGTATCAGGGCGGGGTATTCTGGCCGGGCCTGATCGCCTTTTTCGTCGGCCTCCTTCTCTCGTTCGCCTTCGCCAATTCGGAGGTTTATGCCAGCCCCCTGATGGTCCGCTATTTCGGCGGTACCGATCTCAGCTTTGAGGTTGGGTTGCTGAGCTCGGCTATCATCTATTACGGGCTGGCCAAGTCGCGTCTTAAGGCCTAGGCGGCGTCAACCAGGACAATTTCTGCCGTTTCGAGCGCGGTGATGCGAAGCCGTGTCTCATCTTTGATCGCAGCACCATCGCGCGTTCCGACGCGGATGCCATTGATCTCGACGGCTCCTGTGGCGGGCACCAGATAGGCATGGCGACCCGGGCGAAGCTCATAGTCCACAGTGGCCCCGGCAGCGAGTGTTACGCCAAGCACGCGGGCGGATGCCCGGATACGCAGGGCTTCCTCGTCGCCCGGCAAACCGCTCGCCAGCGCAACCAAGCGCCCCAACCGCGTGTCTCTGGGAAACGGCTTGGCACCCCAGGACGGGCTGCCGCCAGGCGCGCTCGGCTCAATCCAGATCTGGAACAGCCGCGTCGTCGCTGTCTCCCAATTATACTCGCTGTGCCGGATGCCCGAACCGGCACTCATCACCTGCACGTCGCCGGCCACCGTGCGCCCGCGATTGCCCATACTGTCTTCATGGGTAATGGCGCCCTCGCGGACATAGGTGATGATTTCCATGTCCCGATGGGGATGGGGCGGAAAGCCGGTATCAGGCGCGATCGCATCGTCGTTCCAAACGCGCAACGCACCCCAACCCATACGCTCTGGATCATAATATTGGGCGAAGGAGAAATGGTGCTTTGCGTCCAGCCAGCCATGATTGGCGCCACCCAAGGTGTCGAAGCGCCTTATATCGATCATCGACGGTCTCCAATTTCGATTTCCCGAGATGTGGCAATCCTGTATGTCCGCATCAATTGCTGCGAAATTTGCGGCACCCTTGCATAAATCGCATGGTGGAGCGGGAATGAGTCAGGGTCGATCAAAGGAATACATGATTTCCTATGCCCAGAATTTTGAGGATGTCATGCTGGCTCGACTGTTCAGCTCCGATCACAAGGGCTTCTATATCGATGTTGGCGCCGCCGATCCCGATTATCTGTCGGTAACCCGGTATTTCTATGATCGCGGGTGGCGCGGTATCAATGTCGAGCCGTCTCGGCTGTTTTACCCCCGCCTGCAGGAGCGTCGCCCCGACGATCTCAATCTATTTTGCGGCATCGGCAATGCGCCCGGTCGCGCGACATTCCATCAATTCTCGCGCGCTGAGAATTCGACACTCGATCCAGCCGTCGCTGAGCGGCTGATACAGGAGGATGAGCGAGCGGTCGCGTATGAGGTGGACGTGATCACTCTCGCCGATCTCTGCGAGCGCTTTGTTAAAGACCGCGTCATCGACTTCATGAAGATTGATGTCGAAGGCGGCGAGTTGGCCGTCCTCCAAGGCGGCGACTGGCGGAAATACCGGCCCCGCGTCCTGATTGTGGAAGCGACCAAGGTGAATGACGAGGCGGAGAATTGGCAGGAATGGGAACACATTCTAACCGCCGCCGATTACCATAAGGTGTGGTTCGACGCGCTGAACAATTTCTATCTTAGAGCCGAAGATCTGCACCTCAGCGAACATTTCAGGCTCCCGCCCAATTTATTCGATCGGTTCATTCCCTCCTATGCCCAGGATCATCAGGTGCGGATTTACGAGCTGGAGGCGGCTCATAAATCCGACCAGATGGAATTGGCCAGGCTTAACGCGCTATGCGCCGAACGCGAGGCTGAAATCGCCCGCCTGAAGGCACGGACTAAGGCTTAGAGTCCGCAGCGTTTCAGGCGGGTGAGCTCATTACATCCGGTCGTAGACGTCTTTGTAAGTGTCGAGATGCCCTTTGCCGAAGCTAATTGTGCCGTCGCACAGCAACTGCTTGCCGGTAGTCGAGAGCACGCAGGTCTGCGTGTCCGTGTCCTCTGCAGCACCGCCTTTGAAGACGGAGACAATCGTCGTTCCCTTGAGAGTGTAGGACGCGGTCACGCCCTTGCTATCGCCGGTGATCGGATAGAACTTTCCATCGGGAGCGCCATCGAATGTCTCCGTATGGGTTTGACCCTTGGCGTCGGTAACCCGCGACGTCCACGTCAGATGATGGCTGTCCGCCGCCGTTACCTCGGCCATAACCGCCTTTGGCACCGGCTCGTCTGGCGACAACTTCGACTGGGCGGCGTTCAGCGTCCAACGACCGACAAAGCTTCCGTCATCGGCCCACACCCCACTCGCCGTCGCGCAGAAACCTGCCAACGTCAGTGCCGCCGCAATGCGCCAATCAATCATTTTTTTCTCCCTGGTTAACGCCATTCGTGCCACCCATGATAATGGTCGTGGTAATAGGGCCGCTCTTCGACCACACAACCAGCGACGACGAACGCGATCAAAAGGGCGACGGCTCCCTTAGCCAGCCATCCGATCGACCGTTCGGGGGTAATTTCTTCGAACGCCATGATGAACTCCAATTATTGCGTCTTGGACTTATCCATGGCTAACGGCTTGCAAGCCAATCGGTTCCCGCCTGTGGTGGATTTAGCTTGGTAATGCCCCACGCCGCGGTGCGCGCCCGTAAACCGTCGATGTCTACCTGACTTCAAGCGACCGGTTGGTCGCCGATGAGCTCTTGAAGTTTCAGGCTCAATTCGCGCCGATGGTACGGCTTCGAAATCAGACTCACATCGGGATCGAGGCCGGAAAGGTTCTTCACCATCTGGTCGCTATACCCGGTGGTCAGGAGAATATGGATGCCGGGCAACAGCTTTCGGGCCTCGGCCGCCAATTGATAGCCGTTCATACCGCCTGGCATAACGATATCGGTGAAGATCACGTCGAACGGGTCGCCGCTCATCAGTAGGACCAGGGCATCGGAAGCGTTTTCCGCCTGGACCACGTCATAGCCGAGCGCTTGAAGCTGTACTGCCACTTGGCTGCGGACGAGGTCGTTGTCCTCCACGACCAGAATGCGACCGCTACAGCGGACCTCATTTGCCGTGCGGGTCGCCGGCGCGGATTCTTCAGCCTTGGCAACCGCTCTAGGGAGATACATCGTTATCATCGTGCCAATGCCAACGAAGCTGTTTATCGACAGATAGCCGTTTGATTGCTTGACGAAGCCATACACCATGCTGAGGCCGAGCCCGGTTCCGGCTCCAACATCCTTGGTCGTAAAAAATGGTTCAAAGGCGTGAGACAAGGTTGCCTCATCCATGCCCGTGCCACTGTCGGTTACCACGATCGCCACATAGTCGCCTGGCACAAAATCCTCGAATCGCGCGCCCCGGCGTTCATTGAGATGCACGTTGTCGATCTCGATCGACAGGCGCCCGCCTTGTGGCATCGCATCGCGAGAGTTGATTGCGAGATTGAGCAATGCCGTTTCGAACTGTGAGGCGTCGACCAAGGCTGACCAGATGGCCGCCGGATACGACAAGCTGATCTGTATGTTTTCGCCAAGTGTACGGCGCAGCAGGCTTTCCAGCCGGATGATGAGTTTTTTAACATCGGCGGGCTTGGCTTGAAGCGTTTGGCGCCGAGAGAATGTCAGCAGCCGCTCGATCAGCAGCGCCCCTTGATCTGCTGCGGCGGTGATCAGTTCGGCGACGCTGGCGAGTTCTCCATCGGTCAGCATATCGCGCAGATATTCCGAGTTTGCGACGATAACCTGCAGCAGATTGTTAAAATCATGAGCGATGCCTCCGGTCAATTGGCCAAGTGCCTCAAGGCGTTGCGCTTGTCCGCGGCGTTCCTGGGACTCTCGCTGGGTCGTGATGTCGGTAATGCCGCCAACCATGCGGATCGCGGCCCCGGTGTCATCGCGGATGATAAGCGCCTTGTTGATAACAAGCGCTGTCGAACCATCGGATCGCGTGAAGCCGTATTCGGCAGACCAGTCCTGGGCGTCGCCCTCCAAAGCTGTCCTGATGCTGTCGAAGATCCGTCGCCGATCCTTTATGTCGATATAGTCGTGGAAAATCCGCTGATCATCGACATCATCCAGCTTGTGCCCGAAGACTGAGTGAATGCCATCGCCCCACCAGTATTTTCGGGACGCGATATCCCATTCCCATATGACGTCGGTTGTGATGGTTGCGATCAGACGCGAGCGCTGTTCGCTTTCCTGCAGCCTTGCCTGGGCGTTCTTGTCTTCGGTTATGTCCTTGACGATGCCCACCAGCCTGGTGACTTTGCCTTCCCTATCGGAGGGCGCGAACACTGTGTCACGAACCCAGCGGATCGATCCGTCGCCCCGCCTGATTCGGTATTCGATTGGTTGACAGTCGCCGCAGCCAGGGGGGCGTTTGATGGCGACCCAGGGCTTATCGTCTTCATGGACAGCATCGAACCAAGCCCGGCAATTTTCATAGAGCTCGCGCGCCGGGCGGCCCCAAATCGTCTCATAAGCCGGGCTTACATAATAAACGATTGAGCCGTCATTGCTGGTCATCCAGAACCATTCGTCGATCGTGTCCACCACCTGCCGGAATCGCAGCTCGCTATCGAGAAGTTCTTCTTCTTTTCGCGCATGCTCGATGGCCAGCCCAATGAGGTGCGAAAAGCGTTCCGCCAGCATGATGTCGGCCCCGCTCGGCGCCCTCGGCGTGGGCCAATAGATCGCGAAACTGGCCAACACGGTCCCGTTCGCTGCGATCACCGGCACCGACCAGCAGGCTCGGATGGAATTGGCGAGCGCCAGAATTCGATAATCGGTCCATAACGGATCGGATGCGACGTCGGTGACGACGATCGTCTCCCGGCGATACATCGCCGTGCCGCACGATCCGACAGTGGGGCCAATCGGTTGTCCGTCGATCAAATCGCTGAATTGCTTGGGCAACCGCAACGAGGCGCCATGGCGCATATGAACGCCGTCAATCTCCAGCAAGGTGATGGAGGTCATGCCGCCAGAGAAGACTCGATCCGCGACTGCCGATATCTGCCCAAATATGTCTCTGAGCCTGGTGCCGAACGACATCTCCTTAAAAATCCGCGATTCTCCTTCACGCAACAACTCGTCGCGCTTGCGGTCGGTTATGTTGCGTTCGACGGACACCCAATGCGTGAACCAGCCAGTTTCGTCGGCGATTGGCGTTATGTCGAGTTCGAGCCAAAGTTCCTTGCCGTCCTTCGTGTGAGTGGTCACTTCGGTGCGGACTGATTGTCGACGATCGAGTGCCTCGCGTATTTGCTGGCGAGCTGCCGGTTGGTTGTCCAGGCCCTGCAGCATCGGTGGCGACTTGCCAATGATCTCGTCTTTGGCATAGCCGATAACACGCGTGAAAGCATCGTTGGCGAAAACCACCTTTGGCCCAGCTGGATCAATTGGTTCGGCTTCGCTAATGATGACCACATCGTTCAATCGGGAGATCGCGGTCCTTAGCAGCGCCAGCTGGTCTTTTTCGCGATGTGCGGTCGTGGTATCGCTCAAATAGATCCAAAACCCGAAGGGCGATGGCTGTATTCTAAGATGGATCCATTTATTGGTGGCTCGGCAGTAGCCTTCGAACCCGTCAAATTCATCCTCAGTGAAGTACTGCTGCGGCCGCTTATCCGGCCTGGCAAGGTCGGATCGGGCAATCCTCGACCACAATTGCTGCCCGTCAAGCTCACCCCAGCTGGCACCAAGAAGCGCTTCGGCGACGCCGTTCACATAGCTGAACCGATAGCCGCGATCCAAGGTACAGAACGCGTCGTTCGGCTCATTGGCGCCGACATGTATCTGGCGTAGCGCCCTGAGCTCAAGCATCGACATGGTTTGACGCGCCAATTGCTGCAGCGCGCGTTTCTGCCCGTCGTCGATCTGCCTGGGGTGACGATCCATGACGCACAGCATGCCAAGCGGCATCCGTTCGCGGCTGATGAGCGGTGCTCCTGCATAGAAGCGTAAATGCTGCTCGCCGGTAACCAGCGGATTATCGCGAAACCTGGCGTCCTGTGTTGCGTCGGGGGTCACGACGAGTCCCCCTTGACGTATAGCGTGGTCGCAGATCGCGATATCGCGTGGTATTTCGGCAAAGTCTAACCCGACCCTCGACTTGAACCACTGGCGATTGTGATCAATGAAGCCGATCAGCGCGATGGGAGTATCACAAATCTGTGCCGCCAGGCTTGTGATGTCGTCGAATTCGGCTTCGGGTGGCGTATCGAGAATTTGGTAATAGCTGAGCGCCGCAAGCCGCGCCGTTTCTGGCAAGGGTGTCGGTATAGCAACCAAGGCTACCTCCCAGCATTCGTCACGAAATCATCGAAGCGGTGTTGTTCCGGCGATCCGCGATCCCACTTGCTTATGCAGTTGCATAGCATTTTAGCATTATCTAGATGGTTGGGCCAAGGCTTCAACTAAAAGTTGTCCTTGTGAGGGAATTTTTCTCCGCCCGTTGACGAATTTCAATCGGGCGACCTATACTTAAAGACTACATCTTCTGGCCCGGAGGGCTGTTAGATGCGGATTCTTGTCGCGGATGATCATACCCTGCTAACCGATACGCTGGAGCTTCAATCCAGCGGGCTGGCCCCCGACTTGACCGTCGAAACCGTCGCTGATCTGGCCTCTGTTCTGGCCCATGCGGATAGCGATCAGCTCGCCCTTATCGTGCTGGACCTGCACATGCCCGGAATGAACGGGCTCAGTGGATTGGCTGCGGTAAGGCGCAAACTCCCCAATGTTCCGATAGCCGTCATGTCCGGCGAAGTATCCGCAGCGAATGCCGAGGGGGCGAGGGCGGCTGGCGCTGTCGGCTTCATCCCGAAGACGATTCGGCTAAAGGACATGCTGAATGCCATTCGCGCCATGGCTTCAGGTGACCGGTTCTTTCCAGGCTCTGATGCGTCAGGGAGCGTCGATTCTGCCGTCGGGTCGTCACCAAATGGTGGGGGCGTGTTCTCGGCGCTCACCAAGCGCGAATTTCAAGTTCTCCGCGAGCTTTGCACTGGTGCCAGCAACATCGAAATTGGTCGGAATCTATCGCTAGAACCCGTCACCGTCGGGCTTTATCTCAGAACGATTTATCGCAAACTGGGAGTTCAAAGCCGCGTTCAAGCGGTCAAGCTCACGCTGGAAAGTGGCGTGGATATTTAGGCTCGCATTGTCGGCCGATTAAAACCGCAGGTCTCTTCCACTGCATCTCCCGGTTTATAGGGGTGCATGGTGTCGCGCCTATTTTGGCTTGGAGTGATCGGCCGGCGTCCGAATAGGCTGCCGCCGTATCATTTCTATTAAAGCCACAGAAACAGGCGGAACACGGCGTTATTTTGGGCAAAAGCCTCCCCTTCAGCGAATAAATTCTGCATTAATATCGTACAATAATTATGTAAAAATAATTGTTATAATCATTTTTTTGAAGAGTGACGTAAGCGTAATGCCGATTTTGATATATTTGTGAGTAAGGTTCGATGCGGAATATACTTCAACAAATCACTTAATGACATATGCATACGGATGTATGATCTTCATAAAGGAGTTTTTAACCATAGAATTTACTTGAATGTAAAGTTTTGCCAGTTCTCTATTTATTCACGGCCATTTCGCGGTCGTCCCTAGCGGACCGAATGAGGCACGACATAGAGGAGCGCGAAATCGATGCAGAATCAGGCGTCAGTCCCGATTCATTTGTCACCTGTTCTGGATTTGCTGGCGGCGGTGCCGCTCTGCGAGGAACTGAGGACGCATCTTGGCTCAGAGGATCTTCTGGAGCTCGATGGTAGTGCTGTGGAACGGGTTTCCACGGCTTGCCTGCAAATCATCGTAACGGCGTCGATCACCGCTCGCTCGCAAGGGGCCGCGTTGCGCCTTGTTACGCCATCGCCTGTTTTGAGCCAGGCGATCGCTGATCTCGGGCTCGATCAAAGCCTGTTCTCGTGAGGGGGGTGTGACATGCAAAAGCGCATCATGACGGTAGACGACTCCAAGACTATGCGCGACATGGTGGTGTTCACGCTCAGCACGGCCGGCTTCCTGGTCGAGGCGGCCGAGGATGGACAAAAGGCCCTCAGCGCCCTGCGCAAGACTGAGGTCGATCTCATTATCACCGATCTCAATATGCCGAATATGGATGGCATATCGCTGATCCGGAACCTGCGCGCCGATCCCAAATACCGGGCGGTTCCGATCCTGATGCTGACCACGGAGGGCGACGCCGACAAGAAGGCGGAAGGGCGTGCTGCCGGCGCGACCGGATGGCTGGTCAAGCCGTTCAACCCGGAAAAATTAGTCGAGCTTGCGAACCGCATCTGCGCCTGAGGGACATCGCATGGCCAGTATCGACCAGTTCAAGACGACCTATTTTGAGGAGTGCTCCGAACTCCTCGACGCGTTGTACGGCTATCTCGCGTTGTTTGCCGATGGCGGGGCGGATGGCGAGACGATGCATGCGGTCTTTCGCGCCGTCCATTCGATCAAGGGCGGTGGCGGGGCGTTCGGGTTCGAGCGGCTGGTCAAGTTCGCGCATGTGCTGGAGACCCTGCTCGATCTGTTGCGGGCCGATGGACAAATGCCGACCACCGACATGGCGGCCCTGCTCATCAAAGCGACCGATACGCTGAGCGACCTGATCGACGCCGCGCGGGTTGAGCGCGATCCGCCGCCGGGATTTGAGAACGAGCTGGTCGCCCTGCTTGAGGCCGCTGCTGAGATCGGGCCGGCCAAGGGTGCTAAGGTACCTGCAAAACAGATGGTCGTGGCCGACGAGCCTGAGGTGATGCGGACTTATGAAATCCGCTTCGAGCCGCATCCCGAGCTTTTCAAGCGCGCGAACGAACCGCTTTTGCTGATCCGCGAGCTGAAGCGGCTGGGCGAGGCAACGGTCGCAGTTGATCTAAGCCGCCTTCCCCGGCTTGGCGCGATCGAGCCGGAGCACGCCTATCTCAGTTGGTCGATCAGCCTCAAGACGACCGCCCCGAAATCGGTGATCGAGGAAATCTTCGACTTCGTCGTCGACGATTGCGACCTGACCATCTCCACGCATCTTCAACCCGCCAAGGTTGAACGACCTTTGGCAACCGTGCCGTCGGCCCAGCCGACCGTGCTGACCGAAACCGGTAAGAGCGACGCGGGCGCGCCCCATTCCATCCGTGTCGATGTCGACAAGGTCGACCGCGTGGTCAATCTGGTCGGCGAACTGGTGATCAACCAGGCGATGCTGTCCGAACTCAGCAGCGATTTGCCGCCCGATCTTTGCCCGGGTCTGGTCAACGGGCTGGAGACGCTGTCGCAGCATTTACGCGAGCTTCAAGAAGGCGTGATGGCGATGCGCGCGCAGCCGGTCAAATCGGTCTTCGCCCGTATGCCCCGGCTGGTCCGCGAAGTGGCCGGACAGCTCCAGAAAGAGGTCCGGCTGGTCGTCACCGGCGAAGGTACGGAAATCGACAAGACTGTGATCGAGCAGCTGGCCGATCCGTTGACCCATTTGCTGCGCAATGCGCTCGACCACGGCATCGAGATGCCGGATCAGCGCGAGGCTGCGGGTAAGCCCCGTCAAGGCACGATCCATCTCGGTGCCGGTCATCGCAGTGGACGGATCGTCATCGAGATAAGCGACGATGGCCGTGGCATCGATCGCGCCCGCGTACTGGCAAAGGCCGAGTCGCGCGGGTTAGTGGCGCCCGGCAGCGCGCTGTCGGACGAGGAAATCGACAATCTGATTTTTCTGCCCGGCTTTTCCACTGCGGAAAACATCTCCAGCATCTCCGGCCGCGGCGTTGGCATGGATGTGGTCAAGCGCAACATGCAGGCGCTGGGCGGACGCATCACGGTGGAATCTCAGTTCGGCGTAGGGTCGCGATTTGTCCTGTCACTGCCACTGACGCTCGCGGTGCTCGACGGCATGGTCGTCGCGGTTGGCGCTGAAACCTACATCGTGCCGCTGACTCAGATTCGCGAAAGCCTGCGACCGAAACCGGCTGATATCCGCCCGGTTTTAGGAGCGGGCGACGTGCTCGCCATCCGTGGCGAATACCTGCCGCTGGTCTATCTGCATCGGCATTTCAATGTCGCCGACGCCGTGACCGATCCCTGTCGCGGCATCGTCATGATCGTCGAAAGCGAGGGCGATGGGCGGATGTGCCTCGTGGTCGATGAGCTAGTCGGCCAACAGCAGGTCGTCGTGAAAAGCCTGGAGGCCAATTACGACCCGGTTGAGGGGATCAGCGGCGCCACAATTCTCGGCAATGGCAGGGTTGCCCTCATCCTCGATATCGGTCGCCTGCGCGACATTATTTCGCCGTCCGCGCGGCGCCCGTCCATCACTTCCAGCGAACAGAACATATCACCGCCGCCTGGTCTTCACTAACCCCGAAGGACGCTCGATCATGAATGCTGTTGAGCTCACGCCTGCAAAATCAGTCGGTCAGCACGTTCCCGATCTGCTGGCCAGCGCCAGCGATACGGCGCTGCAATTCATCACCTTTACGCTCGGCGTCGAGGAATACGGTATCGACATCATGGTCGTGCGGGAGATCAAGGGCTGGACGGTCACTACCACCATCCCCAACGCGCCGCCTCATGTTCGCGGCGTGATCAATCTGCGCGGCGTTATCGTGCCGATCTTTGATCTGCGCGCCCGTTTCGGCATGGGGATGACCGAACCGACGCGCATGCATGTGGTGATCATCGTAACCAACGGTCAGCGCACCATCGGGCTGCTGGTCGACACGGTGTCAGACATCATATCGGTCGAAGCTGAGGCGATCCGCCCGGTGCCTGAGATGGGCATGTCGGTCGATGCCGATTTTCTGCAAGGGCTCGCGGCTCTCGGCGACCGGATGGTGACGCTGGTCTCGCTCGACGGGCTTTTCGGCAATCACGGCGATGGCGAGCCCATCGCCCCCCTGGCCATCCAGGCCGCCTGACTTCCTGACGCCAATCGTCAACGAATTCTGATCCTTAGGAGACATGAGATGTCCTGGTTCACCAACGTTCTCAGCCAAAACGGTTCCAGCAACGACAATCAAAAAGCCGAGCTGCGGGAGTTGAAGGGCAAGATTGCCGCTCTCGACAAATCACAAGCTGTCATCGAATTCACACCGGATGGCAGGATCCTGACGGCAAATGAGAATTTCCTGAAAACGGTCGGCTACTCGCTGGACGAGGTCAAGGGGCAACATCACGGGATGTTCGTCGATCCCGCGTTCCGGCAGAGTGTCGAGTATCGGATGTTCTGGGAGCGGCTCGGTCGGGGTGAATACGATGCCGGGCAGTATAAGCGTGTCGGCAAGGGCGGCCGGGAAATCTGGCTAGAGGCGAGCTATAACCCGATCCTGGATATCGAGGGCAGACCTTTCAAGGTCGTGAAGTATGCGGCCGACATAACCGATCAGAAGCTTCGGAACGCCGATTTTGAGGGCCAACTGGCGGCGATCGGCAAGTCGCAGGCGGTGATCGAGTTCACGCTCGACGGCAAGATTCTGAACGCCAACGAGAATTTCCTGAGCACGGTCGGCTACTCGATCGACGAGATCAGGGGCCAGCACCATGGTATGTTCGTCGAGCCGTCCTACCGCCAGAGTGCCGAGTATCGGATGTTCTGGGAGCGACTTGGCCGCGGCGAGTTCGATGCCGGTCAGTACAAGCGCATCGGCAAGGGTGGGCGGGATATCTGGCTCGAGGCGAGCTACAACCCGATCCTCAATGCTGACGGCAAGCCGTTCAAGGTCGTCAAATACGCGACCGACATCACCAAGCAGATGATCCGAAATTCCGATTTTGAAGGCCAGTTGGCGGCGATCAGCAAGGCCCAGGCGGTGATCGAATTCACCCTCGACGGCAAGATCGTTATGGCGAATGAGAATTTCCTCAAAGCCGTCGGCTATTCGCTCGACGAGATCAAGGGGCAGCACCACTCGCTGTTCGTCGACCCGATCGAACGGCAAGGGGCCGAATATCGCTTGTTCTGGGACAAACTGGGACGCGGTGAATACGACGCCGGGCAATACCGTCGTGTCGCCAAGGGCGGCCGCGAGCTGTGGTTGCAGGCGAGCTACAACCCGATCCTCAATGCGGAGGGAAAACCCTTCAAGGTGGTCAAGTTCGCCGCCGACATTACCGCCCAGGTCAATGCCTCGCGCGCCCTCCAACTCGCAGTCGAGCAGACACAGGAAGTGGTGACGGCGGCGAAGGAAAATGACTTGTCGCGGCGCGTGCCAATGGATGGCAAGGACGGCCAGATCGGTGAACTCTGCGCCGGCGTCAACGGCTTGCTCGATAGCATGACGACAATCATCGGCGGCATCATCGAGGCGGCGGAGACGATCAGCACGGCATCACGCGAAATTGCGATGGGTAACACCGATCTGTCCCAACGCACCGAGGAACAGGCTTCAAGCCTTGAGGAAACGGCGGCTAGCCTGGAGGAACTGACCACCACAGTGCGTCAGAACGCCGAAAGCGCGCAGCAGGCGAACAAGCTCTCCAACTCCGCCTCCGATGTTGCGGTGAAAGGTGGCCATGTCGTCACCGAAGTTGTCTCCACGATGGAGGGGATCAGCGAGGCTAGCCGCAAGATCGCCGATATTATCGGCGTGATCGACGAGATTGCGTTCCAGACCAATATCCTGGCGCTCAACGCCGCAGTCGAGGCGGCGAGGGCCGGCGAACAGGGACGGGGCTTTGCAGTTGTCGCCGCTGAGGTTCGCAATCTGGCACAACGCAGCGCGAATGCGGCGAAGGAGATCAAGGCGCTGATTTCCGACTCCGTCTCCAAGGTCGAATCCGGATCGAAACTTGTCGATAGCGCCGGCAAGACGATGGATGAGATCGTCATGTCGGTAAGGCGTGTGACCGATATCATCGCGGAGATTTCTGCGGCTTCGCAGGAACAGAGTGCCGGCATCGAACAGGTCAATACCGCCGTCACCCAGATGGACAAGATCACCCAGCAGAACGCCGCTTTGGTCGAACAAGCTGCGGCTGCCGCGAAATCAATGGAGGAACAGACCTCATCCTTGGCCGAGATGGTCGCGGGCTTCACCTTGCTTGAGGATGAGGCGCCTGCCCGCATGCCGGCCCGGCGTCCAACCGCAAGTGCCGCACCGGACGTGCGCAAGCCTAAAGTACCGGCCCCTAGCAGAAGCCCGATGCGGGCTGCGGCCAAGGCGATGCCGCGGTCGAACGGAACGAGCAAAGCTGCTACTGCCGTCGATACTGACTGGCAGGAATTCTAGGGCAGGGGTGGGCCATGTCTGGCTTGCAACAGCGCACTCAATTTCCGCTCGGCGAAGGTGAGTTTTCGACAATCGTCCGTTTGGTGCGCGAAGAAACCGGCATCGTTCTCAGCGCTCAAAAACGCGACCTTGTCTATGGCCGCCTGGCGAAGCGTCTGAGAGCGATGGGGCTCAGCGACTTCAGCGAATATTGCGAGCTTTTGGAGAGCGAGGATGGTGAGGCCGAACGTCGTAATATGGTCAACGCCATTACGACCAACCTCACCGGCTTCTTTCGCGAGCCGCATCATTTCGAATTCCTGGGCGATACCGTTCTGGCGGAGCTCAAGGAACAGGCGAGCACCAGCCGCCTGCGCATCTGGTCGGCCGGATGCTCTTCTGGCGAGGAGCCCTATTCGATTGCGATGACGGTGCGCGACAAGCTCGGCGCCGGGCCGAATTGGGATGCAAAGATCCTTGCCACCGATATCGATACCAACATGGTCGCACACGCCAAGGCGGGCCGATATGACGCGTCGCGCTTGTCGACAGTATCCGCCGAATATCGCCGGCGCTTCTTCCGCAAGGCCGACGAAGGCCATGTCGTTGCGGCCGATGATCTGAAGGAGTTGATCACGTTTAACCCTTTGAATCTGTTCGATCCGTGGCCGATGCGGGGGCCGTTCAACGTCATCTTCTGCCGCAACGTCGTGATCTATTTCAGCAAGGACGATCAACGCAGCTTATTCGCCCGCTATGCCGATTTTCTGGTGCCGGGCGGCTGGTTGTTCGTTGGGCATTCCGAAACGCTATACGGCGTCTCCGACCGGTTCCGCCATCTCGGCCGCACTATTTACCAGAAGGTTTCCTGATCATGAGTCGAGGGCACGCGCTGTCTTACTGCCAGCCGGCCTTCGACCGCCGTTCGGCGGCATTCCCTGTCGTGTCACTTGAAGAGGCGCCGCTCGAACTAACCAAGGTGCGTGTTCTGCCGGGCGAGCATCACGTGACCGACGATCCGGGGCGAACCATCGTGACGGTGCTCGGCAGCTGCGTTTCCGCCTGTATCCGCGACCACGCGGCGGAGGTTGGCGGCATGAACCATTTTATGTTGCCGCAGAGCGAAAGCGGCGATTGGGGGGAGGCGACGGCCAGCCTCAGATACGGAAATTTCGCGATGGAGCGGCTGATCAACGACATTTTGGTGCGCGGCGGTCGCCGCAACTCACTGGAAATAAAGGTTTTCGGTGGCGCCAATGTGCTTCAGAACGGCAGCAATATCGGGTGGCTTAACGCGCAATTTGTTGAGTCTTATCTCGCCGCTGAACGATTGCCGATCTCGGCGCGACACCTCTACGGCATTTACCCGCGGCGCATTCATTACGTTCCCAGCACCGGCAAGGTGGCGATGCTCGAACTGCGCCGTCAGTCGGATCTCATGATCGTCGAGACGGAGGAAAGCTACGGCCAAATGCTCAAGACAACGCCGCTCGATGGCTCGGCAGAGCTGTTCGACACGGGGACGCCGCTATGACCATCCGGGTTCTGATCATCGACGACTCGGCTCTCATCCGACAGCTCCTGACCGAACTTCTCGGCGCCGATCCCGATATTGAGGTCGTTGGCACGGCACCCGATCCGATCATAGCGCGTGAGCGTATCAAGGCATTGAACCCCGATGTCATCACGCTGGATATCGAGATGCCGAAGATGGACGGCCTGACCTTCCTCGAGAAGATCATGAGTCTGAGGCCAACGCCGGTCGTGGTGGTCTCCACCTTGACCCAGAGGAATGCCGAGGCGGCGCTCAGGGCGTTGGAATTGGGCGCCATCAATTATGTTGGCAAGCCGCTCCTCGACATCAGAAACGGCATCGCCGGATCAGCCGACGAGATCATCGAAAAGGTAAAGGAAGCAGCATCCGCCCACGTTCGGGCGCGCGAAACGCAACAGACCCATGCTCCGCCGATCATTTTCGATCACCGTTTGTCGTCGATTGGCCGGGTTATCGCAGTGGGGGCGTCGACGGGCGGGGTTGAGGCGCTGCAGCAACTGATATCGGCCCTCCCGGCCACAACGCCTCCGGTTTTGGTGACCCAGCACATGCCGGCCGGATTTACCGCATCCTTTGCGCGCCGGCTTGATCAGCAATGTACCGTGAGCGTGGTCGAGGCGATCGACGGGCTGCGCGTGCTGCCGGGCCACGTCTATATCGCCAATGGGAACCGGCACATGGAGCTGGTCCGCTCCGGCGCCACCTATCGGATCAGGCTGCATGACGGAGCGCCCGTTTCCGGTCACCGGCCATCGGTTGACGTGCTGTTCAACTCAGTTGCTGTCGCCGCAGGCAAGAATGCGACCGGCGTCATTTTGACCGGTATGGGGAATGACGGCGCCGCGGGTCTGCTTGAGATGCGGCGGGCTGGTGCGCGCACACTCGGCCAGGACGAAGCAAGCTGCCTGATCTATGGCATGCCCAAATCCGCGAAATTACTGGGTGCCGTCGACCGTGAAGTGCCGCTGTCGCGTATGGCCCAGGAGATGTTGCAGTAAAGGCGCCTTTAACTCGTGAAGGTCGGGTGAGCATGAACGTTTCTGTTTTGACCAAGGAACCGATCCCGGGAAGCGACGATGTCGGGGTGGTGCACGGCGCCACCGAACAGGGGACATCGCGCATCGTCGGGTTCGTTCGTCATTGGGCGTCGCGGGCCGGCATGTTGCGTCGGATTATCGAGAGTGCCGGCGCCGAGATCAAACATGCCTCCCGCGATATGGAGACCGAGACGGGTGTCGTCGTCGAGTCGTTCCGCGATGTCGCCGGCAAGGCGCAGTCGCAGAGCGACCGGATTGCAGAGATCGCCTCAATGGCGGGACGGGTTTCGGTCGATGGCGACGAGATCGAACTCAGCGCGATGGCGGCCATGTTCGACACGATTCTCGACGACATCGTGTCGAAGGTCAGCGCTCTTTCGGAAAACGCCCTTGCCATGGTTGGCGTGTTGGAGGGCATGAGCAAGAGCGTCGATCAGGTCGAGGCGTGCATCGACAAGGTCGAAGGCGTTAATCGCCAGGCCAATATGCTCGCCGTCAACGCCCGAATCGAAGCCGCTCGTGCAGGCGGTACCATCGGTCAGGCGTTTGGCGTTGTCGCCAATGAACTCGGGACCCTGTCGCAATCGACCAAGTCCCTGTCAGGAACGATGCGGCATCACATGTCGGAAGTCGTGCGCTCCATTCGTGATAGCCGCACTGCGCTTCAGGAAGTCGCCTCCGTCGACATGTCGAGCGATATCGAACGGCGCTCGAAACTGCAAAGGCTGGTCGAGGCGATGATCCAGCGGGGCATCAATCTCGGCCAGATCGTGACCGAGGCGGCTTCCGATCAGCATCAGATTTCGGCACGGATCAGCGCCATTGTCACCGGCATGCAGTTCCAGGATCGGGTCACGCAGCGCCTTGAGCAGGTTCTCGACACGCTGACGATCATCGGCGATGCGGTCGGCGAATGGCAGCGCGAAAGCGGCGGCGCGTCACCAGGGGAAGCCGCCGCTCAGACGGCGGGCGACGTTGCCTGGCTGAAGGGGCTGTCAGCTCGATACAAGCTAAGCGAAATGCGGGCTCGCTTCGTTTCCAGGGTGATCGACGGTGGCAGCGAAAGTGACGTGGCGGTTACGCCGTCCGGCGACTCAGAAGCCGGATCGGTTGAGCTGTTTTGATGGCGTGGAGCTGGAGAGAAAACCTTCCAAAATGCCAGTTTCGTGGGTCCCTTGAGCAAAGAGCGTCGACGCCGCTGCGGATCAGGACTGGGCAACGAGTGGGGCTGATATGATTACGAATAAAGTCAAAATCTTAGCGGTCGAGGACGATCGGTCGATCGCCAAATTGCTGCATACCTATCTCGAACGCGAAGGCTACGCGGTATCGGATTCCGATACGGTCGCAGCGATGCGCAGAACCGTCGAGTCGACACAGGTCGATCTTGTGCTGCTCGATGTCGGATTGCCCGACGAGGATGGCTGGAGTGCCTTGAAATGGCTTCGTGCGCGCAGCGATGTGCCGATCATCATGCTGACCGGCAAGAATGAGACGATCGATAAGGTGATCGGGCTGGAACTGGGGGCTGACGACTATCTGTCGAAGCCGTTCGAGTTCCGCGAATTGCTCGCCAGGATCAGGACGATTCTGAGACGGACGGAGAAGGCGGCAATCCAGGTGGAGGCGCCTGCCGATGAGAAGATCAGCTTTGCCGGCTGGGTGCTTGACCCGACCAGCCAGTTGGTGAAATCCGACGATGGCGATCTGCTTCATCTGACACAGGCGGAATATCGAATCCTAGCGCTGCTGGTTCGCAATCCGGGCCGTGTCATTGTGCGCGACGATTTGATGAGCGCTGCCGCCGGGCGCGATTGGGATCCTATGGACCGCAGTATCGATGTTCACGTGAGCAATCTGCGCAAGAAGCTCGACCTTGATCCTGACTTGCCGAGCTTGATCCGAACCGTTCGCGGCGCCGGCTATATGTTCGTGCCGAAGCGCAACTAGCAGCCCGATAGAGCACCCCTATATCGGGCCGTTTGCCCGGGACTAAGGGCGAGCGGTATTCGCGTGGCGATGCATGTTGGCGGCGCGATTGCCGTTGTGTGAAACGCTAAGGTCGTGGTTGTACAGATATTGGCTGAACATGCCGCAAATTAGGCAGGACAACGCGCCGATAACGAGCATGAAATGCTGGGGATTGATTACGCTGGTCATGGGGTTGCTCCTCGGTGTTCCGGTTACAAGCTCGTCGGTGCGGCCTGCATGAACAGTATCGGTGAGGGCACGGGTACGTTCGAGTTAAGTAGTTTTCGGAATTGTAAGGCGCGCCGACACACGGCGTCTAATAGGTCACGGACACAACGATACTGTCGCTATAAGTGCCGGCGCCGACGATCTGAGACGCCGGAATGCGGCCATATATCGGATAGTTCTTGATCGTGCTTCCTAACCCCAACAGATAGGCGTCCGACTGGGGCGAAGAGCCACCCGTGCCGTCGCCCCACACGCTGCCATAACTGGAGCTGCTGTAGAGATTATAGCCGAGCGCCATTCCCCCCGAATGCATCGTGCGTTGCGTGTAGCTTCCGCTGCCGGTCGACAAGGTGATCGAATACGCGACAAACAGGGATACGCCGACGATCAGATTGCACGACACGGTCACGGTGCCGATCGAGGCTACCGGTACGCCGCTTGTTGGATCATAGGTGCCGAAGGCAACCGGCGTAGATCCGACCGCGCAAGAGGCAAGCGACAAGGCCGCCGCTGGTGAGGCTGTAAGGCTGACGGCCAGAGCAACGGCGATCGGCGTTTTCATGGTGCTGCCTGGCAAGCGATTTTGGTTGAGGCGTTCGGTGTAGGGAAGTGGATGAAACACGCGGCGGCGATATCCTCGACCCGAAAGGCATCCCCCGGTTCGCCGTCGACGTAGACTTCGCCTTCGAAGCCTGAATGGAATTCCTTCCCGTCCTTGACTCGCGTGACCTGCACGCCGGCGTCGATCGGAGCGCCATCGGGGCGGCGGATGGTCAGGAGCTTGGATGCCGTCATATGGGCGTCGAACGTGACCTTGATCGCGGTGCGATATCCGGGCGTCACCAATTGCTCGATATCATGAATGTCGGCGTCGAGCGAGAAATCGGCGGGATCGACGCTGATCTTGTTTGGGTAATGCGACATCAGTTTGGGCAGGAATACGTCGCCATCGTCGTCCGTCTTGCCGATTGGACGGTTCTCCTGCATCACCGTGATATCCGGGAAGCCTGGGATCGAGACCACGCCGAACGCATCGTCGACCCGTCTGGTAACGAAGATTTTGTCGTCGGCGATGGCAAATCCGCCGCTCGCAGTGAGACGGCCATCCGTCCGGCCATCGAAATGATCGATAGCAGCGCCGAAATCCCCGGCCGGGGTTCGCCATGTCGTGTCGCCGCCGATGCGATTGGGCACCCCTTGCGACGCGATGGCGCCCCAGCCCCAACCGGAGTCGAAATCCGGTTGATGACGTATCTCTGCATCGCCGCCGGGCACATGATTGCGGGAGTAGCCCTCCACCGAACCAGTGGTCGAACCGCCGAACAGGAATGTCAGCGTAAAACCGATGGTAGCAACGTGCGGTCCCTGGCGCGAGTCGAGCGCGTAGGCGCTCAAAATCGTGTCGTCGCGTACGGCAAGGCTCCAATAAGCAGAGCTCACCAACGCTCTTGGAAGGTCCTGATAGCTCTGTCGCGCGATCGACAGGCTGAACGACCCGACATCCTTGAAGGAAGCACTGCCGTTGACGAGCGATTCGGCGCGTTCCGGCGTGCCGATAACCGACAGGACCGGCCGGTCACGGTCGAATTCGGGTGATAGCCAGCGCTGCCTGAACCCGACGCTCCACCAGTCGCTGGTGTGCGAAAAACCGACGCCGGTAAGCCATCCGCCGCCGTTGGGCCCGTCGCCGCCGGCGGCCTCGGCGGTTATGTCGCCGACGCCTATGAAGGATTTCGTGAGGGCTGCGCCCAGCGTTCCGCGCGACAGGGTCGCTTCGCCATGCCCTTCGACTGTCAGGCTGTCGGTCAGCCCATAGCGCTGCGTTCCCGACATCGTGAAATCGCTATAACCGCCATTCGAAATCTGATACCCGGTGCGCAGGAATCCGGCCTCGTAGGAGAAATCCGATACGCCTTCGCGTAGCGTCTGCGGGCTGACATAGAAGGGCAGGGTGGCGCTTTGCTGTCGGCCGAGCGGATCGGTCAGCACGACGCGGGCTTCGCCGCCACCGACCACCGTCGGGATCTGATTGAGCGAAAACGGTCCCTGATCGACCGAGCCGCGATAGCGCAGCGTGTCATTGACGAAGACGTCGATGGTCGATGGCAGAGCGGCCTGACCGGCGAAACTCGGCAGCGGATAGGGGATGAAGCCCGGCTGCGTCGAGAAATCAGTACCGATTTGAATACCGCCGAAGCGATAGGGGCGTCCCCAATCGCCGCCGCGCGAAATCGAGTCGCCGATTTTGAGGCGTATCAGATCGTCGGGGAAATCCCTGGTGAAGGAAGTTTCGAGGCGCAGAAAGCCGGGCACGCCATTGGCGGCGCGCGCTAGGCCGGTACCGATCAGCGTCCCGTCGGCGATGAAGGCGCCCGCTTCGAACAGGCCCGAGAGATAGGCTGGATCGTCGCCGACCTGGCCGACAATGTCGTAATTCACGAAGCCGCCGAATGAGGGCGGCTCGACAGTGATCGGGATGGGTTTGTTAGCCTCGACCACTTCGGTCGTCAGCCGCTTCGCGTCCGCTTGGATTTTGAGATCTTGAGCGCCGCTGTCGAAATCGACGACCAAACCTTCGAGGCTCGACAAGGCAACATATTCGGCACTGCCCGGGCCCTGGACGATTTTGACCTTTGGATCGACAATGATCCGCGCGTCGACCAACGCGGCGCGCGCGACATAGAACCCATCCGCCCGGCGCAGCACCAGGGCCGCGTCGTCCACGCGGCGTTCGTTCACCGTCAGGCTCAGGATCAGTCTTTCCTCGTCATCGGCGCCGCGTGATGCCCCAGGAAACACAACCAGAACCAGAACGACACAGACAAGTGACGCCCAGAAAAGGCGGGGCGACATGCGGCTTCACTCGGAAGCCGGCGCCAGGGGCAATTGCATGGGCCCCTCATCGCTCATGACATCGAGCACGGCTGATGCAGCCGGTTTCAATTCGTGCGGATCGAGGGGCAACAGAAGATTGGCGCCGGGCAGCACATAGAACAGACCCTGATGGGCTGCCGCCAGTGCGGCGCCGCCGCTGGAGACGCCGTATTTGACGACGCGGATATGCGCCGCACCGGCATTATGGAGCACCAGAGCGTCGGTCATATCGTGCGAGAACGCTGCGGTAAGCTTGGCCTCCGGCTTGTCGAGGGGGGCAATGAAAATCGGCACGCTGATTTTCAGATAGGTTTCGACCACTTGTTTGTGCTCGCGGTCGCGCTGCGGTACTTCCTCGACGAGCAGCCGATAGGATTTCTCACTCGCTGTCTGCAACTTGCCGCGATAACCGATGCGGACGAGCTGAGAGGCTCCTGACGCGATTTCGGCGATAGGCGGGTTGATGATTAGGTCATCTGTCGGCTCGACCGCGTCATGCCCGTTACTCTGGTTCCATAACAGAGCACGCAGATGGATCACCGTCTTCTCGGGATCGGCATTCGTCAAGGTGAGGGAGGTACTTGTCTGCCGATCGGACAAATCGAGCCTGACCGTGCTGAGCTTGATTTCTCCTGCGAGCGCGCCGCCAGCCAGCATGCAGATCGCGATCGCAAGGCAGACGCCGGTAAGGGGGCTGCCTCGCAATTTCGAAAGTGACCGCATGATCATTCGCCCCTTTCGGCGGATGTCAGTAGGTTACGGATACGGTGATGGTGTCGGCATAAAGGCCGGCGGGTGCTACTTGCGAGGCCGGGATGCTGCCATAGACGACATAGTTCTGCGCCACACCGGTGCCGGTGCCGGTTTCGGTGTCGGTGCCGATCGTCTGGCCCCAATTGGTCGTGTGGCCCGCGTCCTGGAATAGCTGATAGGTCAGGGAATTGACGCCGGACATCATCTTGCGATTGGTGATCGTAGCGCCGGTGCCGAGACCCTGGTTCAGTCCCACATTGTAGGGCGTGCCGAACGTGCAGGTGACCAGGACGTTGGTGTTGGCGGTCAACGGCGTTGCCGAGGTCGGGTTGTAGTTGCCGAAGGCGAGCGGCGAGGCCGTGACGATGCAGGCCGACAACACGGTGGCTGTCACCGGGAAGGCCGACGTTGTCGTTGTCGATGCATTCGCTGATGGCGCGAACAGGCCCGACACAAGCATGGCTGCCGTGCTGGCAGTGATCAGAAAACGTTTGGAGTTGAATACGGTAATCATCGACTTGCTCCTGGTTACCGCAAGCCCGTTGGGTTGGGTTCGGCCTGCCAGAGCACTGTCGTGATAATTGTGAATGCAGACGAGTTAAGTAGTTTTTGGAATTGTCAGCTCGGTGATTTTTATTGGCCATTTGCTGACACTCGCGGTTTTGGTGTCAGAGCCGCGTAAGGGAATTTTAAATTTGTAAGCGCAACCTTACAACACTCTGGAACGAACTGTTTCTCAGCCGCATATCCAGATTCGCCTCTCGAAATGGATCGAACGATCAAATGTCCGCTTTCGTAGCCAGCGCTGCCATCGCCGTTTCCGTCACCGTGATCGGTTCGGGCCCGGCGCTGGAAAAGCATCATTGGGAAACCCCGACCGAGGCGAGCCTGTCCGATGCGGTTGAACAATGGGCCGCCCAGGCCGGCCTGCCGAAGCCACAGATCGATCCTCGCGTGGCATCCGTCTCCGTCGGCCGTGTTACCGTTACCGGCGGCAGTGTTTGCGATGCCGTCGGCAAGCTCGTTTCGGCTCTTAAATATGCCCATCAGCGACCGCAGTTGACCAAGTGTGATTCTGTGTCCGACGCGCCGATCGTCATCACCGTGGCCTCCCGCTAACCCAGGCCCTCGATCTCCCGACGCCGAACTGACGCAGCCCCGTCACGAGGGATCCGCTTCGTCGAGAACCTCGCGCACTCGAAGTGCAAGTTCGTCGCGCTGGTAGGGCTTGCTGAGTAGCCGGGCGTTAAGGTTAGAGAAATCCTCCGATACCGTGTCAGTGCTGGGGAAACCCGACGACATCAGGATTTTGATACTTGGCCAGCGCGCGCGGACGATGCGGACGAGATCCAGGCCATCGGCGCCGCCTGGCATAATGACATCGGTGAACAGCAGATCGACGAGCCTGCCGCTTTCCAGATAATCGATAGCGTCGGCGACATTGCTGACATCATGCACCCGATAGCCAAGTTGGGTCAGCTGACGCACGGCCAGGCGGCGGATCGAGTCATTATCTTCTACCAGCAAGATCGCCTCGCCGCGCCCGATCGGGATCAACGGTGGTGCGGTTACCCCGTCGCTGGAGGTTGGTTCCTTCGCGCGCGGTAGGAACAAACGAAAGGTCGTGCCAACGCCGACCTCGCTATACACACTGATGTGGCCGCCCGACTGTTTCATGAAACCGAACACCATGCTGAGGCCAAGACCGGTGCCTTCGCCGCGCTCCTTGGTGGTAAAGAACGGTTCAAAAATATGGCTGATCACCTCGGGGGGCATTCCCTCGCCGTTGTCGCTGACCTCGATCATCGTGTGATCGCCGGGCGCCACCTCCGGATGTTCGGCTGCGTAATCCTTGTCGAGGCGCCGGTTCAATGTCGCGATCTTCAGATGCCCGCCCTTGGGCATGGCGTCGCGCGCGTTGGTCGCCAGATTGACGAGCGCTGCTTCGAGTTGCGCTGTATCCGCCATGACGGTCCACACGCGGGGGGCCAGATCGACAGTGACCTCGATCTGTTCGCCCAGGGTTCGCTGCAGAAGCCTGAAATGCGAGTTGATCAGGGCGTTGACGTCGATCGGTTCCGGGCGCAAGGGCTGCCGCCGCGCAAAGGCGAGCAGGCTTCTGATGAGTTCTGCTCCTCGCAGCGCAGCGTCGCGTGCTTCGCGGCAAATCTCCTCAACCTCGCCATCACCGGCTCGGATTTCGAGTAACAGTCCGAGATTGCCAAGGATCACCAGCAGCAGATTATTGAAGTCATGGGCAAGGCCGCCAGTGAGCTGGCCAATCGCCTCCATCTTTTGCGCCTGGCGAAGCTGCGCCTCTAGTGCGAAGCGTTGCGTCATATCCTCCAGAACGATGACGACGCCCTGAAATACGCCATTCTCATAAACTGCCTCGGCAGATGTATTGACCTTTACGATTCGACCGTCCTTGTGCCGGCGATCTACCGGGCGATCACGGACGGTTTCACCTTTCTCCAGGCGGTCAAGCAGTTCACGGAAACTTTCCTCGTCGTCGTCCCTCAGAACTGGGTACTGCCGGCCCATCACCTCTTCCGAAGTATAACCGAACATGTTTTCTGCACCCTGGTTCCAGACCAGCACTTCGCGGTTTGGTCCCAGATGGACGATCGCCAAAGGCGACGCTTCGAGCGTCTTGCCCAATAAATTGGTGTGGTGGAGGAGGGCGTGTTCGGCCCGCTCGCGCTCCGCGACCTCTTTGTTGAGCGACTCGTTGCTGGCCGTCAGTTCCTCCGTCCGCTGCAAGGCGACCGCTTCGACACGAACGCGCTTCAAGCGTTCGCGGCCGGCATAATTCGCTGCCATAAAGGTCAGCAACAGGCCCGCCGAAAGCCAAAGCCAGGATGCCGGGGATCTTAGCTGATTGATCATCGCCGGCTTGAATTTGAAATTGAGGGTCCATTGGCGGTCTAGAACCTCGAACTGCCGGGAGATGGCGATCCCATCTGAGTTTGTCAGGTCGCCGATCTTGTCGAGATCGGTCACCTTGAAGGTATCGGTATCCGTCAGATAAACCGCCGCCGGTTTGTCCGATCCATCGGGCTGGCCGTCGATATATATGACGATATCTTCGACAATCTTGGGCGTGTCCTTGATCGACGACACCAGCAGCGTCTCAAAATCCCCCCCGCTGATGACAAATCCCCTTATCTGCTCCTTGCGTTCAGCGGGCGTGGCGGGCGCTTTGCCCGAGGCGAAAATAGGCCAGGTGACGACATACCGGGGTCCTCTGTTTGGCGCGGCAAGCGACTGCACCGGGGCGACACCCACTGGCCGACCGGTTTCGATCGCTTGCTCGATCGCCTGCCGTCGCCTTTCGCCGGCGGCCAGGTCCAACCCGCGTAACGGGCCGACGCCGGTCCGTCCATGATGCTCGAGCCAGACCGGCACGTAGAAGTCGCGGCTGCTGGCGGGCACGACGGTCCCATCACCGCGCCGCTCGACAATGAAAGAGGGGCCAAGACCGTCGGCCTCTGCCGCCTGCTCGAACGCTGCGCGGTTTTCGGCGGTGATCAGAGGTGTCCAGGCAAAGACCCTGGTCGCGTCGCCGTTATCACGCGTCCCAGCGGCTAGCCGCAGAAACTGCTCCTGCGTGAAATTGCCGTTGGTGTTGACGTAGGTTGCGATCGCCTCGATCGGGGCCGCCGCCGCCAGGAGCTTTGCCTGGAAGTCTTGCGCGCGCCACTGCGCGCGCAGTTCGAGAGACGTGCGGACGCGCCGGTCGTCCGCCTGTTGGGCGAGGACGAAGGCAAGGCAGGACAGCGCCACGCCGATAAAGACAATCGCAATCAACGGTCGCCAACGCTGAAACCACAACAGCTTCCGGGGCTTTCCCGAACTGGTGTTGAGACTAGGCGTCCAGGAAACCATGCGAATAGGCCTGACCTTCGCGCTCCCCGCTCACGCGGAATAAGCCTCTCTCATATCTGCCTGCGGGGAAGCAGCAGACAATCACAACCTAAAAATGTACCTTTGGTCGAGTAACCGCCCTGCCGTTCGACGTAAGTTTCGCCGAGCGTCAAAGATTACGATATCGTCTGGGTTGTTAACGCGCAGTTAAATCGAAGTGATAGGCCCCCATATCGATGTGCATGGAATGATATTGTGGTAAGGCGTCGCGCGCTTGCTGATTGAATTTCTAGTTCATGCTTGGATGCATACAAGCGTATTTTCTGAAATCGCTATAGCCAATTGGACGCGCGATCAAAAAGCCTTGTCCGTAGTCCATGCCAATCTGTCGAGATAGATCGAAACACTGCTGTGACTCGATTCCTTCGCCAACGAGCTTAAGGTTGAGGTCGTGGACCAGGCGGGTGACCGAGGTTGCAATGGCGAGCTGTTCGGGCTGGGCATCGGCATGGGTGACGAATGCCCGGTCGAGCTTGACCTTGTTGAACGGCAGATCGCGCAGCGCCAGGAGTGACGAATAACCGGTACCAAAATCGTCCAACGACAATTCCACGCCGAGAAGGCGCAGACGGCACAGCGCTGTGCGAACCTTGGGAACGTCCAGCAGGCTGGCTGATTCCGTGATCTCGAGGGTGAGACGCTCCGGCGGCAAATCATAGGTCTTGAGCAGTTCCACGACCTTCACGACCAGATGATCATCCGCCAGCACGCTCGGCGACACGTTGACCGCGACATTTAGGTTTCGGTAATCAACCGGTAAATTTCCCCAGTCTCGGATTGCCTGTTCCAGCATCAGGAAGGTCAAGTCCGGCATCAGACCGTTTTCCTCCGCCTGCGGAATGATGTTGGCCGGCGACAGCAAGCCAAGCTCGGGATGCGCCCACCGGACCAGCGCTTCGGCGCCAGCCAGAATTCCGGTCTGCAGATCAACAATCGGTTGATAATGCGCAACGATGGCGCCGGTGCGCATCGCCTGTTCCAGTCGCTGACGTGCCGTCTCCGCCGTATCACGGCGATAGCGTTTTAGAATCGTGGCGAGCGCCGACATCTCAAACGGCTTGGACAGGACGCCGGCGATGGTGCAGTCATGCTCCTTGCAGGCATTCTCCGCCATCGTCAGCAGCCGAGGGTCGCAGCCGCTCATTAGCACGATCGGCGTGCCGGGATGCGACAGAGACAAGCGATCGATCAGGCCAAGGCCGTCGCAGCCGTCAAGCTGGAGATCGAGCAGGATCAGTGCAGCGCCACCCTGAATCGATTCCAGTGCGCTATCTATCGTGTCGGCTGCAATGGTTTCATAACCGACCCGACGGGCAACCTGCGACAGCAACCGTTGGATCTGTGGGTCGTCATCGACGATCAGAACACGGTTGGCGCCGACGAACTGCGCGCTGTTCTGGCGTACGTCCTTCGGTTGAAAGACCGTCTCAGATGCGGGTGATACGGCGAGGGACAGGTAGTCACTCTCAAAGCCATGTTCTTCCATCATCATATCGGCACTGTCGATCATGTCCCGGACTCCTCGGAGGATTGGCGTGTCTTTGAACTGAGGCCAACCATATCGACGAACCGTGTTTCTGTGTGTCGAGACATGTCGGAAAGGACTAACTCTTGTAATGAAACGTGAGGCCTCAATGTGCGCTGCCGAGATCGTTGCCGCTAACGGTCCGATCAAGTTGACCAAAGATGCGCACGCGGCATTAGAACATTCAAGCCCGCTATCGTCAATATACTGTATAGTTAATTAGCGGTTTGACGAAATATAGTTTTATATATATTTGTAAGTAAAGGTGGATTGGCGTGCGTCAATTCACTGCCAAAAGCGACGTTATAAAAATCAATACTACAATATATGAAATTCTCACTATAAATTATCGTTAATGGGCGGTAAACAGAAATTGTAACTTTCCCTTACAAATCAGGACACTTCATATCATTCAATACCAAAAGGAGTTGCTACCTTCTGTTCACACGAAGCGAATGCAGGGGCCGTCAGACACGGAACCGCAAACCTTGGGCGAACAGGAGACGATCGAATGCAAAAGCGGATTATGGCGGTAGACGACTCAAAGACGATGCGCGATCTGGTCGCCTACACGTTGAGCAGCGCTGGCTTCCAGGTTGTATCCGCCGAAGATGGGCAGCAGGCCCTGTCGTCCCTCGACCGCAGCCCGGTCGATCTGATCATCACCGACCTGAACATGCCGAAAATGGACGGTCTGTCTCTGATCCGCAGCCTGCGCAACGACCCGAAATACCGCGCGGTTCCGATTCTGATGCTGACGACTGAAGGCGATGCGCAGAAGAAGGCGGAAGGACGGGCGGCAGGCGCCACCGGCTGGCTCGTCAAGCCGTTCGATCCGGCGAAGCTGATCGAACTCGTCACGCGCGTTTGCGCTTGAGCTGCACAGATAGACATAGGATCGCCCGATCATGACCATGATTATGCCAATTGCGCAAACCCTGGACCGGCGCTTTGATCGGTGCGCGATGGGACGTACATTTTCGTCCGTGCCCACTCTGGACGCCACCAGTGCGCCGGTCCGGGTACTGCCGGGCGAGCACTATGTCAGCGACGATCTGGATACGGCGGTCATCACCGTACTCGGTAGCTGTGTCGCCGCCTGCATCCGCGACCCGATCGCCGGTGTTGGCGGCATGAACCACTTCATGCTGCCCTCCAGCGAAGCCGGTCAGTGGGGGGCCTCGAAGGCCAGCCTGCGCTATGGCAATTTTGCCATGGAGCGTCTGATCAATGATCTGCTGATGCGTGGCGCCAAGCGCGATCGCCTCGAGATAAAGGTGTTCAGTGGCGCCAACGTGCTGAATAACGGCGCGACCATCGGCTGGAAGAATGCCGATTTCGTCGAGGATTATCTGGATGCGGAGGGGCTGCCGATTGCCGCCGGCCATTTGCGCGGGGCTCATCCCCGTCGCATTCACTACTTCCCCGACACCGGTAAGGTGCAGATGCTGGAGCTGCGCCGCAACGAGGAAGTTACGCTGGTTGCCGCCGAACAGCGTTACGAGCAGACCTTGGCGCAGCCGAGCGTGGATGGCTCGATCGAGCTGTTCGATGCTGATCCGGTTGTGCTAAGCGCCGTAAACAGTCGCCTTCTCAACCAAGTAATTACCCGAAGAGTTTGAACGCATACTGTAGTTACAAATAGTCGTGCTGAAGGGACAGGGGCGCTTATCGTTTGTTAAATAAACAAAAGGGGGTGCAAAGATGAAGCTGGTAGCGAAGGAAACGGCGGCGCGGCTGGCGGAACTCAGCCGCCTCAAGATCATGGACAGCGCCCCCGATGCGGTCCTTGATGACTTGGTTCACGCGGCATCCATGGTGGTTGATGCGCCAATCAGCGTCATCTCGCTGCTGGACGACCAGCGGCAATGGTTCAAGGCGGCTTTCGGCATACCAAGGGGCCAAAGCAGCCTCGACGTGGCGTTCTGTTCAAGGCTGCTTGAACCAAGAGACGCCTTCATCGTCAACGATGCAAAGACTGATCCGGAGTTCAAAAACAATCCGTTCGTGACTGGCGAACCCCATATCCGGTTCTACGCCGGCGTTCCGTTGATTACCTCAAACAATGTCCGGATCGGTACGTTATGCATCATCGATTCCGTGGCGCATCCGCGTGTCGAGGATAGGGAGCTCATCCTTTTGAAAAAGCTCGCCCGCCTCGCAGTACTGGAAATCGAACAGCGATATCCGCGCGAGACCGAATAGCGGCCTGAAGGATCAGGTGTGAGACAGGGTGATTGGCTGGGGTGCCAGGGCTCGAACCTGGAATCTCGGAATCAAAATCCGGTGTGATACCATTTCACCACACCCCAAGGAGCGGGGAAAATATCGACGAACCTGCCATCAGGCAAGCGGCGATACGCGAATGTTGCAGCCGTCGCCTAGTTTGATCTAAGGAGCGTGGCGCAAACCCACCAGCTTTCGGTTTTCGCCAATCTCGCCGCAGCCGATTGCGCCGCCGTCAGATTGGCAAATACGCCAAAACACGTGGCGCCGCTTCCTGACATGGCCGCCGCCAGGCAATCTGGCTCCGCCTCAAGCGCCACCAGAACTTTTGCAACAGGCGGGCACAACGCCTTGGCGGGTTCGGTCAGATCGTTGCCCGCTTGCCGAACCAACTCGGCCAGGCTTGCCGCATTGGCGAGGGTAGGCAACGCGCCAAATGGCGAAGTAAACGCGCCGCTGCGCGCCTTGAAAACCGGCCCGGTCGCAAGCGCCACGCCTGGATTGATCAGTAACAACGCCACTTCGGGTAGGCCCGTCAGCCGTTCCACCTGTTCGCCAACCCCGGTCATGCGCGCCGGCCGGGCCTCGATACAGACCGGAATATCAGCGCCAAGCGGCAAGCCGATCGCCTCCAGCGCGCATTGATCAATACTGAGGCTCCATAGGCGGCACAGCGCCCGCAGGGTGGCGGCGGCATCGCTCGAACCGCCGCCTATGCCCGACGCGATCGGCAGGCGTTTTGTCAGGGTCAGATGGGCGCCCGCTTGCACCCCCGTCGCCGCTTGTAGAGCGCGCGCCGCGCGCAGAACCAGATTATCGGGTTCAACGCTCAATAAGGCCGAGAAGGGGCCGTCGATTGTCAGGCTCAAGGTTTCGGCCGGCTCGGCGGTCAGGCTGTCGCCGAATTCGGTGAAGCCGACCAGGCTGTCGAGCAGATGATAACCGTCGTCGCGCTTACCGGTGAGGCGCAGGAATAGATTGATCTTGGCGGGCGCCGATTCGGTGACGCCGTTACCTGCCTGCACTATCGTCGTGGTCACAAATGCTGCTCGGCGGATTTCGGCTTGGTAGCGCCGCTTTCAAGCTTATGGGCGATCGCGGCGCGCAAGGGCGGGTCCGCGTCAAAGGATAAAGCCCGCTGCCATTGCGTGTGCGCCTCGGCATGGCGGCCGACCTGCCAATAGGCATCGCCCAGATGGTCATTGATGGTCGGGTCATGCGGCCGGAGCTCTGCGGCGCGTTCCAGGAAGCGGACGGCATCCTTGAACTGCCCTTGCTGATAGCAGGCCCAGCCCAAACTATCCACGATGCTGCCGTCATTGGGCTTCAGCGTCACTGCCTTCTCGATCATCTGACGCGCACGGGGCAGGTTGATGCCCTTTTCAACCCAGACATACCCCAGATAATTCAGCACATAGGGCTCATCGGGCTGAAGCTGCAGCGTGTGCTCCAGATCGGCGACCGCTTGCGGGATCTGATGATTCCGTTCGAACGCGATGGCGCGGTTGAACAGCAAGGGCCAATCGCGCTTCTCAATCTTGGGCAGGCGGGAGATGGCGGTGTCATAGGCTACGGCCGCCTCGGCAAACCGCTCATGCGAGCGCAGAATGTCGCCAAGTTCGGCCAATGCGTCGGCGCGTTCGGGGGCCTCCACCGACATCTGCTGCAGTTCGGCGACCGCGCGATCGGTCTCTCCGGCGGCATCTTCGGCACCCGCTGCGCGAAGCCTGGCGCTCCAACGGAAAGGCGAGTCCGGCGATACCTGCTGATAGATCGCGATAGCCTCTTTTTCCCGATTGGCCGTTTCCAGGATATCGGCGAGCAGCATCTCACCCATCGGGAAATCCGGCTTCAGCGACAAGGCGACCCGGTTATAGACCAGCGCTAGTTGATCGCCTGGCCGTTCGTGCTGGACGATGAAAGCAATGTCGAAAATCGCCTCTGCCAGACCATCGCGCAATGACGCGACCGATGCGTGGGGAATGGTACCGCTTGTCAGGCGCTGGAAAGCCACGGACAACAAGACGTTGTCCGGATTATGCGTCTGGAAATCGTTGTAGAGTTGACGTGCCCGATCCGCTTGACCGTGACGCTCATAGTAATTTCCGACCAGTTCGATAACGCGGAAGGGCGGCTGAGAATCGGCGTTGAACATCGCATCAAAGCGGGCCTGCGCCTCTTGCTGATCGCCGATCAAATCCATCATGAGACCAAGATGCAGGTTATAGAGCGTCTGGAAGGCGCTCACGGTCGATAGCGGCTTCATAAACTCGATAGCGGCGTCCTTGTTTTTCTGTCCAGCAGCGATCCAGGCGCGCGACAGCGGCACCAGCAAATTATTGAGCCCGGTCGCAGGCAACGCGGCTAGGCGTTTATCGCCTGCATCCAACCGACCGGCTTTGATATCCTCGACCGCCAGAACCATGTCGGCGACGGTGAAATCGGGTTCGACCGCGATCAGCCGGCGCGCCAGATCGAGCGAGCGCGGGATGTTGCCTTCCCCGGTTTCGACGGTGAAGGTCTCGCGCAACAATTCCACGTTTTGCGGGTCATCGCTCAGTGCGCGTTCCAGATAATGCGCCGCAACGCCGAAATCGCCGGCCGCCGCCGCCGCCGTTCCCGCCAGATAGGCGCCAAACGACGATGTGCCGTCGCTGCTTGAGGATGCCGGGCCGGCCGATTGCGAGGATGGATTGGGTGTGCAGCCGAACAGGCCGACTGCGGCCAGGGCGGCGACCAGCAAAACTGGCCGCGATTTGCGGGATCCAGACGCGGCGGGTGGCGACGGTAGCATCTGATAATCGGTCAAATCGGTTCCAGCACTCTGTTGAACAAGGCGGCGCCCGCGGCGCCAGACGACCTGCGGCTTTCACATTATACGAAGCCAGGGGCCTGGATAGTCATCCTTTGTGGCGGATTTGAAGCAGGACACTCTATCGGCGGCTGCAAAACAATGCCTTGACCGTGGGGCTGCGCGCAACCCCTGCTCCAGATTTTTCAGCTGTGCTAGCCTGGGTGAATGGAATCCCCGGAAGCAACCAAAGCGTGGCTGGACTGGTACAAGGCGATCGGTGTCGATGAGGCGTTGTCGGATCACGCCCTGAACCGTTTGACCGATGTGGCAGAGGCAGACGCGCCGGTCAAAGCGCCGCCGCCGCCGCCATCGCAGCGCCTGCCGCCCGCTCAACAGGCGCAGGCGCCGGCCCTTGCACCTGGTGCAGGACAGGCCGGCGCCGACGCTGCTGCGATCGCGGCGAAATGCGCGACGCTTGCCGAATTGGCGGAGGCTGTGGCCGCTTTCACCGGCTGCCCGTTGCGGACGCCGGCAACACGGACTGTGTTCAGCGACGGTGCCCCGGACGCGCCGGTCATGGTGATCGGGGAGGCGCCGGGGGCGGAGGAGGACAGGCTCGGCAAACCCTTTGTCGGCCCCAGCGGTCGCCTGCTGGATCAGATGCTGGCCGCCATCGGCCTTGATCGGCAGCGCAATGTCTACATTACCAATGTGATCTTCTGGCGGCCGCCCGCCAACCGCGCGCCGACGCCTATCGAAACCGCTATCTGCCTTCCCTTTGTCGAGCGTCAAATCGCTCTTCTGAGACCGCGAGTCTTGATCCTGAGCGGCAGTGTTTCGGCGCGCACCGTGCTGTCCAGAACCGACGGAATCACTAAGTTTCGTGGGCGTTGGATGACCGATAGTAACGTGCCGGTTTTGGAAAATATCGCGACCATTGCAACTTTTCATCCATCGTATCTGTTACGCTCTCCAGGACAAAAACGCGAGACTTGGAAGGACTTTTTATTAGTAAAAATGAAACTCCAAGAACTCGGTATATTAACCTGATTTTATGTTGTTGGTTAACGCGAAGTAATCCGCTGTGACTGTCGGGGTTAACCCCCTATCTTGCAAAAAAGCAAACAATGCTTTATATGCAGCGCCATGATTCGAAGCCAACCAAGCTTTCCTAGCCGATTCCGGCAGCGCCGGGTCGTCCAAAATGGGCTGTGCGCCGCTCTCCTAATCACGGCTCTGATCGTCGCAGAACGGGTGTCGGCGCTGCCGTTGAGCGTTGATCCGGCGGCACAGCAAGCGCAGCCGACGGGATCTGCCTATCAGGTGAAAAGACAAGTCACCGTTAGCCTGCCGGACATTCTATCGGCCGGCGACGTTGTGCTGTATCGCCGTATCTTGTCAGCTGAGGCCACCGCCGATTGGGCGATGGCCGATCGCCTAATTGCGGCATTGGAGGATCGGCGTCTCGTCGGTCAGGTACTCGCCATCCGCTATCTCGACCGCCGCTATAAGTCTTCCGGACGCGAATTGGAGCGGTGGCTGGCGGCCTATCCCGATATGCCACAGGCAGATCAGATTTATCGTCTGGCTGTCAGCGCCAAGGGCGTGCAACGGCCGACCAAGCCGCTTACCGGTGCTGAGTTGATCGGCAATGGCGACGATATGCGCAATTGGGGGGATCAACCGTATCGACCCGGTTCCGGCGCAGCTTCCTTCGACGCCACCGCGTCGGCGGTTCGTGAGACGCTGCGGCACGGCGATGCGGTCGACGCGTTGCGCGTTCTCCAACAGCGGTCAGGACAGATCAAGGACCAAGCCGCAAGCGACCAGCTGCGCGCTGAGATTGCGGCAAGCCTTTTTGCCAGTGGCCGGGATGACAGCGCCTTCGAGCTTGCGTCGACCGCGTCGCGTTCCGCCGATCGAGTTCCGATGGCGGGCTGGATCGCCGGGCTGGCCGCCTGGCGCCTGGGACGTCCGGGGGTCGCCTCGGTGTATTTTGAGCGTGTCGCGACTTCCGGTATGGCCTCGCCCTGGACGCAGTCTGCCGGCGCCTTCTGGGCCTGGCGCAGTCACCTAGCCTCCGGTCATCTGGTTGAGGCCGATCATTGGCTCGGCGAAGCAGCCGACCATCAATACACATTCTATGGCTTGCTGGCCCGCCAGCGGCTGGGATCGGATATCGGCTTCGATTGGAGCTTGCCTGTTGTGCATGGCGGCGAAATTGCTCGGCTTCAGTCATTTGCCGGCGTCACCCGTGCGCTCGCCTTGCTGCAGATCGGCGACCGGGAGGCGGCGGAGACAGAATTACGGCATGTGTTCTGCCGCTTGCCGCCAGCCTTGGCGCCGACCCTGCTGACCATCGCTGAACGGGGTGGCATGCCCGGCCTCGCCATGCGCCTCGCCGTGCAGATTCAGCAGACGACGGGAATGCGCTATGATGCGGCTTTCTATCCTGAGCCGCCTTGGGTTCCGCCGAATGGCTTTACCGTCAATCGCGCCTTGCTCTACGCCT
>CAIZEE010000119.1 GCA_903931835.1 uncultured Elstera sp. | reverse complement strand
TGCAGAAGATCATCGAGATGCTGTTCAACGAAGCGGTTAGGCGGATGGTGGCGTCGTTTGAGGGGCGGGCGAAGGCGTTGTATGGGGGCGGGTAGGGGAGGTTAAAGAAACGGCTGCATGTCGATTAGCGCAGGTGTCTCTACACTCCCAAATCAATCGCCTAATACCGCAATAGAATCAGAGGGGTCGACTCGCCCGAATTTTCCATTATCAAATTGCAGGACCACGCTCGCCGCGTCCCCTGGCACTTCAATACCACCGCAGTTTCTCCCATCCCATTTGATCTCGTGCACCATTTTCAGTGCCGGGCCTCGATAACGAGCGACTGAAAAGCCGTCGTCGAGCGCGTCTACGTGGAGCTTGGTCGAATACATCACCATCGGCTCGAGGAGGCGAGACCCGACATCTGCACGCCAACCAGGGCCATCCCGCAGCAATCTGATTCGATCGGCGTAGCTTGAGAGACCCACTAACAAGCCAAGATCACTCTGTTGTAGCGGTTTGTAGCGACAGGTTCCTGAGGCCGAAATCCAGCCGGAAGAGTGATCTAACTTCTCCATTCGAACTTGCTCGTCTGTTGCCAATGGCGTGATGACGAGGCTGGTGAAAAGCGTACCATGAAAGTTCGGAATGCCGCCAAGCAAGTTCGAGAACTCGATCTTGTCGTCGTCATCGTGGATGGCATCGGCGCGCCATGCTTCGAAGAGATATGTCCTGTCCAGCCGCTCGACCGTTGCCGAGACGTCTAGCCAAACGAAAGGCGCAGGCGCCCCGCCCGTTTCAAGATTTTTCTTGGCTCCATCTCCATATACAACTTGTTCCGGTTTGCGGACATCGTCTTGCCAGAACCAGCGCGCCACCGTTTCATAACGCCTTCCGGTTTCATAGTTCTGTCCCCAGATGGGCCATTCCGGTCTCAAAATGACCAAAGCCCCATCCGATAGTTTTAATGAAACTCTGTCCCGGCCGCGCGCATATCGAAATAAACTACCCCCGATATAATTGCCCAATTCTTTTCTAACAGTCGTTATATACGATGTCTCAATGGGTTGTTGATCGTAGTTAAAATGAAACGAGACTTTTATGGGATACGGAATGAAATCATAAGATATGTACAATACATACAATAACGGCGCGAATATAATGGCAAATAATAAATATTTCTTTTTCATGATAATTCAATCTTCCCGCAATAGGCGGCGTTCCGTCTCAAATTTACTGAGCGAGTACACGTCCCATCATAGAAAGCGCATGCCGCAAAGTGGCTTGCCGCACTGATCGTCGGTTGCCCTCGAAGACATGATGTTCGGCGCACGTTATACGTCCCCGCATCGCCAATCCAAAGTGCACCAGCCCAACCGGCTTACCCGGCGTCGCTCCCCCAGGCCCCGCAATCCCCGTCACGGCAATCGCGATATCCGCCGCAACGATCGCACCCTCGGCCATCGCCCGCGCGACTTCTTCGCTGACCGCGCCATGCGCCTCGATCAGTGCCGCCGGCACGCCCAGCATTTCCGTTTTCGCTGCGTTGGAATAGGTCACGTAGCCCCGGCTGAACGCGGCGCTCGATCCAGCTATTTCGGTTAGCGTCGCTGCGATCAGCCCGCCGGTGCAGCTTTCCGCCGTTGCGATCATCAGGCCCTGCGCTTTGGCGAGGTCGAGAACGCGGGCGGCGGCGTCGAGCAGGTCAGACAAGTCCGATCAGCCAATGCGCGATGAACAGCGCTAACCCGGCATAGAGTCCGGCGACCATGTCGTCGAGCATGATGCCGAGACCGCCTTTCAAATTGCGGTCGCACCAATTGGCCGGGAAGGGTTTGACGATATCGGCGGCGCGGAACAGGAAGAAGGCTGCCAGATACCAATACGGGTCGAGCGGCACGAAGCAGAGGGTCAGCCATTGGCCGGCGACCTCGTCGATCACCACTTGGCCCGGATCGCTGACGCCCTTGGCCTTGGCATAGGTGCCGCTCGACCAGATGCCGATGGCAAAGCAGAGCAGGGAGGCGATGGCGAGCGCCTCGGAACCACCGATCCAGAAGATCAAGGCGCCGAAGGGAATGGCGCCGGCCGAGCCCCAGGTGCCGGGGGCGAACTTCATCAGCCCGCAGCCGAACCAGGTGCTGAGCCATGCCGCCGGGTGGCGCAGCGTCATGCCGGGCGGCAGTTTGGTGACGAGTTCCATTATTCGGGCAGCCGGATCGTGGCGGTGGCCTGGCCGGCAATGCCTTCCTGGCGACCGGTGAAGCCCAGGCCCTCGGTCGTCGTCGCTTTGACGCTGACGCGGTCGGGGCTGAGGTTCAGGATTTCGGCGATCCGCGCCACCATCGCCGCGCGATGCGGGCCGACCTTTGGGCGCTCACAGATC
>CAIZEE010000118.1 GCA_903931835.1 uncultured Elstera sp. | reverse complement strand
TGCCGTAGATGGGGCTGGCCTTGTCGGTGCGGGCCGCGGGGTTGACCACGTCGTTGGCGCCGATGATGAGGGCCACGTCGGCCTGGGGCATATCGCCGTTGATGGCGTCCATCTCCACCAGGTCGTCGTAGGGGATCTCCGCCTCCGCCAGCAGCACGTTCATGTGGCCCGGCATGCGGCCCGCGACCGGGTGGATGGCGTAGCGGATCTGCACGCCCTCATGCTTCAGCGCGTCGGCCATGGCGCGCAGCGAATGCTGCGCCTGCGCCACCGCCATGCCATAGCCCGGCACGATGATGACGGAGCGCGCGTTCTTCATGATGAAGGCCGCATCCTCGGCACTGCCCGCCTTGACCGCACGATCGCCGCCGGGGCCGGCAGCAGCACCCGTCCCGCCATCGCCGCCAAACCCGCCCAGGATCACATTGAAGATCGAGCGGTTCATGCCCTTGCACATGATGTAGCTAAGGATCGCGCCACTGGAGCCGACAAGCGCGCCGGTCACTATAAGAAGGCTGTTTTCCAGCGTGAAGCCGATGCCCGATGCCGCCCACCCGGAATAGGAATTCAGCATCGAGATCACGACCGGCATATCCGCCCCGCCAATGGGCAGGATCAGCAGGAAGCCGAGCGCCAGCGAGATCAGCACGATCAGCGTGAAAGGCAGCGCCCCCGCCGACAGGAAGAAGAAGCCGATCAGCACCAGAACTGCGATGCCGAGGCCGAGATTGAGGAAATGCTGCCCCGGAAAGATCAGCGGCTTGCCCGAGACTAGGCCTTGCAGCTTGGCGAACGCCACGATCGAGCCGGTGAAGGTGATCGCGCCGATGGCCACACCCAACCCCATCTCGATGCGGCTTTCGAGCTTGATGCCCTCATCGCCGAGAATGCCGTAGGCGTCCGGATTGGAAAACGCGGCAACGGCGACGCAAACGGCGGCGAGGCCGACCAGGCTGTGAAAGGCGGCGACCAGTTGCGGCAAGGCCGTCATCTGGATGCGCATCGACATCGCGGTGCCGATGCTGCCGCCGATCAGGATGCCGATGATGATCATCCAGTAGCTGAGCACACCGGGGCTGGCGAGGGTGGTCAGAATGGCGATCCCCATCCCGATCATGCCGAACAGATTGCCCTGGCGCGCGGTCAGCGGCGAGGACAGGCCGCGCAGCGCCATGATGAACAAAATGGTCGCTACCAGATAGGCGAAGGCTGACAGATTGGCGCTCAAGGCGGGCTCCGTTCTTTTACTTTTTCGCGCGGAACATGGACAGCATCCGCTGCGTGACGATGAAGCCGCCGAAAATATTCACGCTGGCGAACACGACCGCAAGGAAACCCGCCACCTTGGAAAAGCCGAACCCGGCAGGTCCTGCGGCGATCAAGGCGCCGACGATGATCACGCTGGAAATCGCGTTGGTCACACCCATCAGCGGCGAATGCAAGGCCGGCGTCACCTTCCACACCACGTAATAGCCAACGAAACAGGCGAGCACGAAGACGGTCAGGCCGGTCAACGTTGGATCGACGCCGGCGGCGTGGCCGGCCTGGGTCGCCAGCACCTTGGCGTTGAGCGCCAGTTGGTCGACCTGCTCGGCCAGCGAGCGCGCCTGATCGGCGGCAGTACCGGCCTGTTTTGAGAATTCCTCGGGCGTCATGGCGCTATTCTCCGGGTTTGGCGACGAGCGACGGGTGAACGATTTGGCCGTTCTGCGTCAGCAGCGAGCCCTTCACGATCGCATCCTCGCCATCGATCTTGAGCGACTTCGTGTCCTTGTCGATCAGCGGCGTCACGAAATTCAGCACGTTCTTCGAAAACAGCATGCTGGCGTCGACCGCAATCTCGGCCGGCAGATTGGCCGGGCCGATGATCGTCACGCCGTGCTTGGTGACGGTCTTGGCGAATTGCGACAGCTCGCAATTGCCACCCTGCTCGACCGCGAGATCGACGATGACCGAGCCCGGCTTCATCGATTTCACCATCGCCTCGGTGACGAGGGTCGGCGCCTTGCGGCCAGGGATCAGCGCGGTGCAGATGACGATATCCATCTTCTGAATGGTCGCCTGGATGAGCTCGGCCTGCAGCTTCTTGTACTCGTCGCTCATTTCCTTGGCATAGCCGCCCGATGTCTCGGCCTGCTTTGTCTCTTCATTCTCGACCGCGACGAAGGAAGCACCCAGCGACTGGACCTGTTCCTTGGTGGCAAGGCGCACATCGGTCGCGGACACGACAGCGCCCAAGCGCCGCGCAGTCGCAATCGCCTGCAGCCCGGCGACGCCCACACCCATGACCAGCACGCGGGCGGGTGCGATGGTACCCGCCGCCGTCATCATCATCGGGAAGGCGCGGCCAAACGCCGATGACGCATCGATCACCGCCTTGTAGCCGGCCAGATTGGCCTGGCTGGACAGTACGTCCATGCTCTGAGCGCGCGTGATGCGGGGGACGAATTCGAGGGAGAAACTGGTGATGCCGGCAGCCGCATAGGCCGCGACGTGATCGCCGGAATAGGGCGCCAGCAGGCCGATCAGCACGGCGCCCTTATCGATCAGCGCCAGTTCGTCGACATCGCCGTCCTTGCCGGCCAAGGGCCGCTGCACCTTGAGCACGATGCCGGCACCCTTGAGCGCCGCCGCCAGATCACCTTCGATCTTGGCGCCAGCCGCCTCATAGGCGCTATCGGCGATCGAGGCCCCGGCACCCGCACCCGCTTCAACCACAACCTCAAGCCCGAGTCCGATCAGTTTCTTGACCGTATCTGGCGTTGCCGCGACACGCGCTTCATAGCGGCGACGCTCCTTCAGCACGGCTACCTTCATCGACGCGTCCCACCCTTACGGCTGATGCTTTTGCCTTGGACCTAACAAGCCACAGGTCGCTCGTTTTGTGAAGCGGGAAGATGGTAGGCTATCTCTGGTTCTTGCGCGTTACTATGGTGTTGCAAGGAGAAACCATGACATTCACCTATCCGGTCCTCAGCGCCCTTACGCTCGCCGCGATCAGCCCGCCAACACCGCGCCGGGTTGAGCGTGCACAAGCGACGGCCGGCGCAAGCAAGATCGCGGGCGCGGCCAACGCCCAATATCAGCGCAGCCGTGGCAGCGCAGGCGGGGAGCAAGCCCCTGTTGTCGAAGCCCATGCGGGGGCGAACGGGCCGGAACCGCTGCTGTCGGACGGGATGCTCGCCACACTAAACGCGATCCACGGTGCGGATGCCGAAGTGATCGCGCACGCCATGCTACAGGCGGCGAAGGCGCATGGACCGGTCGAAGGCGCGCGACTGACGCAGATCATGCAGCATCTCCACGATGCCGGCGCGTCGGACGAAGATCAGGATTTTGTGCTGACCCATCTGAGCGGTCCGCCCGATATCGGCGACGTGGTGGCGCATGTTCATGACCAGGAAACCGCGATCGAGGCCTATGTCGTCTCGACCCTGATGATCGATCCGGAAGCGCCGCATGAGGATGCCTATCTGGCCGAGCTGGAAAAACGCCTGAAACTGTCGCCCGAGAGCCTACGCGCCATCGGATTGAAGCCGCACGCGGCTTGATCCTTAAGCCCCTCTCCGCCCCGGGGGCCTATGTGATTCACACATTTAGACTCTGCATGAGAGCGCTTACGCCTCGCTTGGCGGCTTGGAAGTCGGTCCATCCGTTCAGCATGACGAGCGGTCCCGGTTTTCCGTAGTAGCCGGTCC
>CAIZEE010000117.1 GCA_903931835.1 uncultured Elstera sp. | reverse complement strand
GCATAACGACGCGTCGGGCCGCCCCTATGGCGATGCCATCGCGACCTCCGCCGCCTTGCTGGACGCAGCGGCAACCTCCGGCATCGGCATGACGCTGGCGCCGGTCCTCTATAGCGCCAGCGGGTTTGGCGGCCGGGCGCCAGAGCCGGCACAACGGCGCTTCATCCTCGATACCGAGCGATACCTCGCACTCCATCAGCAACTGGCCGGCCGGATCGGCGGCAATCCCGATCAGAAACTGGGTATCGCCTTTCACAGCCTGCGCGCGGTGACGCTGGATCAGATCCGTATTGTGCTGGAGGCGACGGGGAGTGCCGGACCCATCCATATCCACATCGCCGAGCAAACCCGCGAGGTTGACGATTGCCTTGCCTGGTGCGGCAAGCGGCCGGTCGAACTGCTCGACGGCGAGATTGGCCTGTCGCCCGATTGGTGCCTGGTTCACGCGACGCATATGACAGTCGAGGAGACGCTGGCGGTCGCAAAATCCGGCGCTGTCGTCGCCCTCTGTCCGAGCACCGAGGGCAATCTCGGCGATGGGTTCTTTCCGCTGGATGAGTATCTGGCGGCCGGCGGGGCGTTCGGCATCGGCAGCGACAGCCATGTCTCGGTCAGCCCGACCGAGGAATTGCGCTGGCTCGATTACGGAAGGCGTCTGCGCACCCATCGGCGCATGCCGGCTGATGCCGCCACCGGCCAGCACCAGGGTGACCAATTGTGGACAGAAGCCGGGGCCCATGCGACGCGGCCAAGCGGTCGCAAACTTGGCAAAGTCGCGGTCGGCTATCGTGCCGATATCGTCGTGCTCGATCGCCTTGATCCGACCATCGCTGCGCGCGAGGGCTCACAAATCCTCGACAGCTTCGTCTTCAGTGGTTCCGGCAGCGCCGTGCGCGATGTCATGATCGGCGGGCGCTGGGTATTGCGCGACCGCCATCACGCTGAGGAAGCGCTGGCAGCCGCCAACTATCTCGAAACCGCCAAACGACTGGCCCGATCATGAGCAGCACCACCCCGACCCTCTATGCCCAGATCAAGGACACGCTGCGCAGCCGCATCCAATCTGGCGAGTTGAAGCCGGGCGACCGCGTGCCGTCGGAAAACGAGCTGGTGCGTGATCTCGGCATTTCGCGCATGACCGTGAACCGGGCGCTGCGTGAGCTGACCCAGGAAGGCCATCTGGTCCGCATCGCCGGTGTCGGCAGCTTCGTCGCCGATGGGCGCGCAGTGAGCGATGCCGTGGAAATCCGCAACATCGCCGATGAGATCGCGGCGCGCGGCGGCGTTCACCGCTCACGCGTCCTCGACCTTGCTGAATGCAAGGCAGTGGGCAAGCTCGCCACCGCCTTCGAAATGCCTGACGGCGCCACCTTGTTCCTGTCCGAGATCGTGCATTGGGAGGACGAGCTGCCGCTGCAATTTGAGCTGCGTTGGGTAAACCCCGCCATCGTGCCCAATTACCTTGCCGCTGATTTCACCAAAGCGACGCCCAATTCGCTGCTGACGATGCACGCGCCGATCGAGGCGAGCGAGCAGGTCGTGCGCGCGGAAATGCCGTCTGAACAGGTGCGGCTCGCCCTCGACATGCCGGTCGGTGAGCCTTGTTTGCTGCTGCTGCGCCGAACCTGGTCGAAGGGCGTCGTCGCCTCGTTTGCCAGACTCTACCACCCCGCCTCGCGCTTTCAGCTGGTGGGATCGGCCGCCGGCATCGAATTTCTAAAGTGAGTATTCCTTTATGACTCCCACCAGACATAATTCCCGCGTTGTCAGGGCCGCCACCGGCCCGAACCTCTCCGCCAAAAGCTGGGCGACCGAAGCAGCGCTTCGCATGCTGATGAACAATCTCGACCCGAATGTCGCGGAAAAACCCGAGGAGCTCGTTGTCTATGGCGGGATCGGCCGCGCGGCGCGAAATTGGGAGGCGTTCGATCAGATCGTCGCCTCCCTGACCGAGCTTGAGAGCGATCAGACGCTGGTCGTGCAATCCGGCAAGCCGGTCGGCGTGTTCCGCACGCATGAGGATGCGCCGCGCGTGCTGATCGCCAATTCCAATCTGGTGCCGCATTGGGCGAATTGGGACCATTTCAACGAGCTCGATCGCAAGGGGCTGATGATGTACGGCCAGATGACGGCCGGAAGCTGGATCTATATCGGCAGCCAGGGCATCGTTCAGGGCACCTATGAGACCTTTGTCGAGATCGGCCGGCGGCATTACGGCGGCTCTCTGAAGGGCCGCTGGATCCTGACCGCAGGCTTGGGCGGCATGGGTGGCGCACAGCCGCTCGCAGCGACCATGGCGGGGGCTGCGATGCTCGCGATCGAATGCCAGAAAAGCCGCATCCAGCGCCGGCTTGAAACCGGATATCTGGACGAGGCAACCGAGGATCTGGATTACGCGCTGACCCGGATCGAGCAGATCTGTGCCGCCGGCGAGGCGCGCTCGATCGGACTGCTCGGCAATGCCGCCGAAATTCTGCCGGAGCTGGTTCGGCGCGGCATCCGCCCCGATGTGGTGACCGACCAGACCTCCGCCCATGATCTGGTCAATGGCTATCTGCCGGCGGGATGGGCGGTCGAGCGCTGGGAACATGAGCGCGAAAGCAATCCAAAAGCGGTCGAGGCGGCCGCCCGGCGCACCACCGTCTCCCATGTCAAGGCGATGCTGGATTTCCACCGCATGGGTGTGCCGACCCTCGATTACGGCAATAATATCCGCCAGGTGGCGCTGGAGGAGGGGATGAAGGACGCCTTCGACTTCCCGGGCTTCGTGCCGGCTTATATCCGGCCGCTGTTCTGCCGCGGCATCGGTCCCTTCCGCTGGGTGGCGCTGTCGGGCGACCCGGAAGACATCTACCGCACCGATCAGAAGGTGAAAGAGCTGCTGCCCGACGACAAGCATCTGCATAACTGGCTCGACATGGCGAAAGAGCGCATCCAGTTCCAGGGCCTGCCCGCGCGGATCTGCTGGGTTGGTCTCGGCGATCGCCACCGCATCGGCATGGCGTTCAACGACATGGTGGCGTCCGGCGAGCTGAAAGCGCCGATCGTGATCGGCCGCGATCACCTGGATTCAGGCTCGGTCGCCAGCCCGAACCGCGAGACCGAGGCGATGCAGGATGGATCTGACGCCGTGTCCGACTGGCCGCTGCTGAACGCGCTGCTGAACTGCGCCAGCGGCGCCACTTGGGTGTCGCTGCATCATGGCGGCGGCGTGGGCATGGGATTCTCGCAGCATGCCGGCATGGTGATCGTCGCGGACGGGACGGAGGCCGCGAAAAAGCGGCTGGAGCGCGTGCTGTTCAATGATCCCGCGACCGGCGTGATGCGCCATGCCGATGCCGGCTACGAGATCGCGGTCGATTGCGCGCGGGCGAACGGGCTGAACCTGCCTTCGCTGGCAACAAAGTAGGAGTCTGGGCCCTTGCCGCATCTCATCATTGGCGCGGATCCGCTGACTCTGGGTCAGCTGCTTTCCGTCTTCACCGAAAAGACCACGCTGGCGCTCGACCCCAGCGCCGAAGCAGCGCTTGCCCGCTCCGCCGCCACCGTGTCCGCGATCCTGGCCGAGGGCAAGACGGTTTACGGCATCAATACCGGCTTTGGCATTCTGGCGAGCCAGCGCATAGCGTCCGAGCAATTGCGCGATCTGCAGCGCAATCTGGTGCTGTCGCATAGTACGGGCGTCGGCAATCTGCTCGACGACGACACGGTGCGCCTGATCATGGTGCTGAAGGTGGCAGGTTTGGCGCGCGGCAATTCCGGCATCCGCCCGCTGGTGGTCGAGGCGTTGATCCGGCTGATCGCGCACGAAATCTACCCCTGTATCCCGGAAAAGGGCTCCGTCGGCGCCTCGGGCGATCTCGCACCGCTCGCCCATCTGGCCGCCGCGATGATCGGCGAGGGTTCAGTGCGCGCCCGGGGCCGGGTCATGCCCGCGACTGAAGGCCTGGCGCTGGCAGGAATGAAGCCGCTGATCCTCGAAGCCAAGGAAGGTTTGGCGCTGCTGAACGGCACGCAGGTATCGACCGCCTTGGCCTTACGCGGGTTTTTCGCTGCGGAAAACCTCTTCGCCGCAGCCTCCGTCGCCGGCGCCATGTCGGTCGACGCGGCACTCGGCAGCGACACGCCGTTCGACCCGCGCATCCACGCGGTGCGCGGACAGCCGGGGCAGATCGCAGCGGCAGGGCTGTATCGCGAGCTGCTGGCGGGCAGCGAGATCCGCCATTCGCATCTCGAATGCGACCGGGTGCAGGACCCTTATTCCTTGCGCTGCCAGCCGCAAGTGATGGGGGCATGCCTCGATCTCATCCGCTTTGCGGCGGGCACGCTCGAGATCGAAGCCAATGCGGTAACCGACAACCCGCTGATCTTCCCCGAAACGGCGGAGGCGCTGTCCGGCGGGAATTTCCATGCCGAGCCGATCGCCATGGCGGCCGATATCCTCGCGCTTGCCATCGCCGAGATCGGCTCCATCTCGGAACGCCGGATTTCGCTGCTGATCGACCCGTCGCTCAGCCAATTGCCGGCCTTTCTGGTGGCCGAAAGCGGCGTCAATTCCGGCTTCATGATCGCGCAGGTGACGGCGGCGGCACTGGCATCGGAAAATAAGAGCCTGGCGCACCCGGCCTCGGTCGACAGCCTGCCGACCTCGGCCAACCAGGAAGATCATGTCAGCATGGCGACCTTTGCCGCGAGACGCCTGAAAGACATGGCCGAAAACACCGCAAACATTGTCGCGATCGAATTGCTCGCGGCGGCACAGGGCATTGATTTCCGCGCCCCCTTGCGTACCTCGCCAATCCTGCAAGGGGTTCTGGCGGCTATCCGTGCCCAGGTCCCGGCCTACACGACCGACCGGTTCTTCGCCCCTGATATCGACTGCATCCGCGCGATGGTGCTGGGCGGCAGCCTGCGTACCCACGCGGCCAGCGTCCTGCCGTGACGGATGTCTTCCATCTGACGAAAGGAACAGCGCCGCTGCTGTTCAGCTTCCCCCATGTCGGCACGGCGCTGGCGAACGACATGGAAACCCGCCTGACCGACGAGGCGCTAAAGCTCGATGACACGGACTGGCTCGTCGACCAGCTCTATGATTTTACCGCGAGCCTGAATGCCTCGACGATCGTACCGGTGCATTCCCGCCTGGTCGTCGACCTCAACCGCCCGCCCGATGACACAAGCCTGTATCCCGGCGCACAAGGCACCGGCCTGATCCCGATGACCTTATTCGATGGCGAGAAGCTGTACCGCGACGGAACGGAACCGGACGAGTCCGAAAAATCCGAGCGCGTGACCCGCTACTGGCGTCCCTATCACGACGCGCTGGAAGCCGAACTCGCCCGGCTGACTACCGTCCACGGCCAGGTCCTGCTCTGGGACGGCCACTCAATCGACGCCATCGTCCCCCGCCTGTTCGACGGCCGCCTGCCCGACCTCAATATCGGCACGGCAGACGGTAAAAGCTGCGGTGCCGGCATCGGCGAGGCGGTGTTCGCGGCGGCCAAGGCCGCACCGAACTACAGCTCGGTTCTCAACGGCCGCTTCAAGGGCGGTTATATCACGCGGCGCTACGGCGAACCGGCACGCGGACGCCATGCTGTTCAGTTGGAGTTGGCGAAAGAGACGCATCTGAGGGCGGGAAATCCGCCGAGTTTGGATTTGGCACTCTGTGCGAAGTTGCGGCCGGTGATCAGGTCGATGGTCGAGGCAGCAAGCACAGCGTTCTAGGCCGCCGCAACCTGTCTTCCCCTCTCTGCCCCGTCGGGGCGGAGAGGTCGGGAGAGGGGGGGAGGCGCGGCCAAGTGAACGAGCGCTGATCGCCTAACGCACCCCCACCTCACCCAGCCTCTCCGCCCCCGCCGGGGGCGGAGAGGGGATTCGCCTACATCAGTTCCCGAACGTGCCCCGATACGGCTCATCCGCATCGGCCCGCGTATTCACTTCGATCAACAAGCCGCCCGGCGCCCGGGCGAAGAAGCGGGAGCCGCGGGGGTGTTTGAAGAAATCTTGGCTGATTTCGACTCCATCCGCCTTGAACCGCGTGTAGAGGTCGTGGACGGCGGCGACACTCGGCAGCTCAAAGCCGATATGGAAATTATGCGGCCAGGTGATCGCGTGATCGCCGGCATGCTCGATCACGATGTCGAAGCCGGGCCGCTTCAGGATGAAGGCGCCGGCGGTGCGTGCGGTAACGGTGCAGCCGAGATGCGCCTCGAAAAACCCCGCCGTCGCCGGGACATCGGTCGAGGGCACGCTCAAATGATTGAGCTTCATCGCATCGGTCGTATTGGTCATGGTTTCGCGTCCTTTTCAAAGACGCCGCGCGACCATCAGGAGGGAAGAAGCGTTCCGTCAAGTCAACTCGGCGCATAAGGAACCAGCTGCTCATCGAGCATGGCCGGTCCAGTTGCGCGTTGATTGACGTAAACGCTTACGGTTGCTCAGATCTGAGACAATGAGAGACCAGCTACCATGACCGGCCGCCGGAATCAACGACCGAGCGCCCGCAAGGTCCAGCGATCGCCAAAGCGCCTCAGATCGGCCACGGCCAGCGGCTCGACATCGATGCGCCAGAAGGAAGGCGGCGGGGCGCCGAGGCAGTGGGTGATGGCGGCGCGGATGACACTCGGATGAGTAACCGCGACGGTGTGGCCGGGCTCGTGATGCTCATCCAGCCAATGCCCGATGCGGACGATAAGGGCGAGGAACGATTCGCCGCCATGGGGGGTGGTGCCCATATCGGCGAGCCAGGCGGCAACGCCCTCCGGATCGCTTATCTCAAGCTCGGTC
>CAIZEE010000116.1 GCA_903931835.1 uncultured Elstera sp. | reverse complement strand
CCTTTTGCTGATCGGCGGGGAGTTTCCCGTCCGGCTTAAAGTGTTTCAGCAGGACGATCAGCGCATCGCCGACTCGCCCCAATTGCTTGCCATAACTCGCAACATCAGACAGTACTTGGCTCTCGATCGCGGTATCCGACGAGGTGCCGAGATTGATATTGAACAGGCCGACCTGGCTGCCGACGGGATTGAAGAACATGGCGATGGGATTGATCGTCTGGGTGACGTCGCCCGAAAGCGGCAATTTAAAATTCGGCATGTCTAACCTCCTGATGCAAGGGAGCTATTGGCGTGTATGAGCTGGCAAGGCGACCGACAAATACACGCCATTGTTGCATGAGCGGCGTGGCAACGACAGGGCCAACACAGCAAGGATGGCGGGAATGATGGTGTTGATGCCACTCAGGAATGGTCGATGAGCGATAAACCCGATGCCGGCCTTCACTCCGCCGCACCCTTTGTCGAAAACCTGTTCGTGCCTGAATACTACGCGAGCGAGGCGGCGTTCTTCTGGGCCGCCCCTGGCGTGCTGACCATCACCTTTACCTCGTTCCGCCTGGATCATGCGCCGGGACAGGGTGGGCGGCAGAAAAACGCCGTGGTGGCGCGGCTGGTCATGCCGATTTCCGGCGCCCAGGGGCTGGCCACCGGGCTCTATGATTTCCTCGCCAAGAACAGTGACATGCCCGTGGCGAAGGCGGTGGAGCCAGCACCGGTGGCTCCGCCGGCCGAACCGAAACCGGACGACGCGGAACCTGGCTCCGGCGAAGCCGCTGCCCCACCACCGCCCGTTGCACCGGCGGCGCCCAAAAGCGAGACAGCCGAGAATTTATTTGCGCCGGAGCTTTTCGCCAGCGAGGCCTCGTTCTTCACCAAGGCGCCGGAAACGGTCAGCCTGACCTTCTCATCCTATCGTTTCGATCAATCGCTCGCAGGGGCCGGCTCCAGAAAGCGCGTCGTCGTCGCGCGCTTCGTCCTGCCGCTGAACGGCGCGCAAGGGCTGGCGACAGGGCTGTACGAGTTTCTGGTCAAGCTCGGCCTCGATCCCGTGGCGCGGCCGGCTGAAAAGCAGCAATGGAATTGATGCGAAGCGCCTAGGGTCTGATCGGTTCAAATTGGACCGTGAATCAGACCCTACCTAAATGATCGCGCTCTACGTATGCAGCTTCTGCGTGGTCGCGCGCAGGCGCTGGGACAGCACCGACATAACGCGGATCGAGAAATACGGCGTCTGCTGCACCAGGAACAGGAAGCGGCGCTGATCGAGCTTCACGACCTCGCTATCGACCAGGGCCGTGACGGTGGCGCTGCGCGGTGAGCGGTCGATCAGCGCCATCTCGCCGACCATGCCGCCCGGGACCAGATCCTCATAGACGACATTGCCATTGGCGATGCGCAAGGACCCGCTCATCAGAATATAGAACCCGTCCGACGCGTCATCCTTGCGGAATAACGTCTCGCCCGCCTTGACCGTGATGGTCGGCTCATTGCGAAACAAATCCGAGAAATCCTGCAAACTATCCATGTCGCCCCGTTCCCCTTTTCGGCAGTCGGGAATGCTAGTCACCCGGATGGGCGCATAAAAACGGTTTTTTGTGAAACAAATGTGACAGGGCTGTGTCGCTGAGTCTATTTCGGCCACGCATCCGGCGGCCAATCCCTGGCCGCGTGGATAACGCGCAGGATCAAAATCGCTTCCCTGCCGTCCCGAGCCTTGATTTCATACGCGATGATGTAGGGTAGGCGCGTAACCGGCTTCTCATAGGTGCCGCCAACACGCCCCGGTCGACCGGTCGCCAGTTCTTCAAGTGCCTTGGCCGATAGCCGAATGCGGGCCGTCACATCACGAGCGGCGGTCGGATTATCCCGAGCGATATAAGCAAGCTGATCCTTAAGGTCGTCCAGTGCGGCGCGCGACCAGCGGACCGGTCGCGTCACGCTTTGCCGGCTTCGATCGCATCAAGCATGGCATCGATTTCAGCCATGGCTTCTTCATGCGAAACCGTCCGGCCTGCCTCGCCATCAGCGAGCCCCTGCCAAATGCCCTCGATGATCCCAACCTCCCGATCGACATAGGCCGAAACCGCTTCGGCCGCGAGGAAGGATTTACTGCGCCGCGTGCCCTGCGCCAGCCGATCGAGCTTGTCCTTGAGATCGGAACTGAGCCGGATCGTCATTGTCGTGCTATCGGGCATGTGCGCTCCTGTGCTGGATTGTGTACATTGTAGCACAGTTGTTTGCGATTGTTAGAGGATGCTATTGGCACAGCACAACCTATTGCCCTTCCAGAGATGGTCCAAATTGATCCTGCGAGGTAACGCATCATGAAGAAACCCTGGATCATCTCAATAGCCATCGTGACGATCCTGGTGTCGCCGTTCGCGTGGTGCACAAGCCATAACGCATGGCTCGATAGT
>CAIZEE010000115.1 GCA_903931835.1 uncultured Elstera sp. | reverse complement strand
GCACTAGAGTGCGGTCGCACTCAAGCTCATATAGGAAGGGTCTGATTCACGGTTCAATGTGAACCGATCAGACCCTAGAGCGCGATCGTTTTAGGTTGAATCAACCTAAAACGTGATTCGCCCTCTATTTCATATGGTTAGGGTCTGATTCACGGTTCAATGTGAACCGATCAGACCCTAGAGTGCCTCACCCCGCGCCAGCCTCGGCAGTGTGCCAGTCAGCCCCATCGCGTGGCGCATGAAGAAATGCTTCAGCGGCGGGATGCGGTTGACCGCGCCCAACCCCAAATCCCGCGCCAGCCCGATCGGACCGGCAACGCCCCGGAATAGCCGGTTCAGGCCATCCGTCGCAGCCGCCAGCGTCATATTGTCGGGTCGCCGCCACGCCTGATAGCGGTTCAGCACGTCAAGCCCGCCAATATCGAGGCCGAGCCTGCGCGCATCGACGAGGATTTCCGCCAATACGGCGACATCGCGCCAGCCGAGATTGGCGCCCTGTCCGGCTATCGGATGAATGCCATGCGCCGCATCGCCGGCCAGCGCCAAACGCGGGGCGACATAGCGCGTCGCGTGATGCAGCGCCAAGTCCCAGCGCGACCGGGGTGCGGCGAGCGTCAGGGAACCGAGCCACGGGCCGAAGGCCCGACCGACCTCGGCCGTAAAATCGGCATCGGACAACGCCTCCAGCCGCTCAGCCGTCTTGGTGTCCTCTGTCCAGACCAGCGACGACAAATGCGGGTTGAGCATGGGCAGCAGCGCCAGTGGGCCGCCTTTCAGGAACCGTTCATGCGCAATGCCGCGATGCGGCTCCTCGTGGTGCAGAACGGTGACCAAGGCAGTCTGGTCATAGGCCCAGCCGATGGTGCGGATGCCGGCACTCTGGCGCACCAGCGACTTCTTGCCGTCCGTGCCGATGACGAGTTGCGCGGATAGCGTCCGGCCGTCGGCCAAGGCCAGCATGGCGCGTGCCGAGTTCCGCTCGATCGACATCACGCTGACCGGGGCTTCGACAGTGACACATTCCGTCTGCTCCAGCGCGTCCGCCAGTGTCCGGCGCAAATGGCGATTCTCGACAATATAGCCCATCGGCTCGGCGCCAACTGCGCTGTGATCGAAATGGAGATAGAGGCCGGAGCCGCGATCGGAGACGCGGATATCGGTGATCGGCCCGGCAACCGGTTCCAACGCTGTCCACAGGCCGAGGCTTTTCAGGATCGTCGCGGTGCTCGCCGCCAGCGCCGTCGTGCGGCCATCGAAATTATCGGCCAACAGCGCGTTGGGCGCATTGCGCTCCAGCAGGACCACGTTGAACCCGGATTGGCCCAGGGCGTGGGCCAGCGTGCTGCCGATCAGCCCACCGCCGACCACTGCGACGTCATAAGCCTGATCGGTCATCGCTTCATCACAGAAGGGCTAGATTGCATAGCATTTAGGCTCAAAATCCCAAAACCCCTGCCAACGCAGCGCCGGGACGCACCGGCATGTTTCTTGAACCCCTATTATATCGTTGTCGGGCGGGGCGCCCTCAAGCGCCAACTGCGCCCAAATCTCACTTTTCGCCAGAGGTCTGGCTGCTTTGTGATCGTGGAGGCTCCCTTTATACCAATTTTATCTGGCATCACCCGTGCAACGCCTGGCTTTGCCGATCGACGCCGCATGAGGTTCGGAGCCAAGCCATGAAATACATTGTCGCGATCATCAAGCCGTTTAAGCTGGACGAGGTGAAGGAAGCGGTGGGGTCGCTCGGCATTCTGGGACTGACGGTGACGGAGGTGCGCGGTTTTGGTCGCCAGAAGGGCCATACCGAGGTCTATCGCGGTGCCGAATACGCGGTTAATTTCGTGCCGCGGCTGAAATTGGAGATCGCCGTGGCCGATGATGTGGCCGATCGCGTCGTCGAGGTCATTCAACAAGCGGCCAGGACCGACCAGATCGGCGACGGCAAGATTTTCGTGCTCGATTTGATCGATGTCGTGCGTATCCGCACCGGCGAATCGGGAGAGGACGCTCTATAAAGGGCAAAACAGATGATCAGCGACCGCAAGGTGGTAAGGGGGCAGCAGTGAATACCAAAGAAACGATCCGGGTTTGGTTCAGCCGGGCAGGGTTTGGCCTGTTGGCCGCGCTGGCGATGACAGGCTTTGCCCTGGCTCAGGAAGCGGCACCAGCGGCGGCGGATGCGGCGGCAGCGGCGGTGCCCAAGATCGATTCCGGCGACACGGCCTGGATGCTGACCTCGACCGCGATCGTGCTGATGATGACCATACCGGGCCTCGCCTTGTTCTATGGCGGCATGGTGCGCAAGAAGAACGTGCTGGCGACGCTGATGCAAAGCTTTGCCATAACCTGCCTGGTCACCGTGTTCTGGTTCGTGATCGCCTATTCGCTCGCCTTTACCGAAGGCGGGCCGTTCATCGGCGGGTTGTCGCGCGTGCTGCTGGCCGGCATGGATCCAAAGGCGATCAGCCCGCTGGCGTCCACCATCCCTGAGACGGTCTACTGCATGTATCAGCTGACCTTCGCGATCATCACCTGCGCGCTCTTGACCGGATCGATCGCCGATCGGCTGAAATTCTCAGCCTTGTGCGTGTTCATTCCAGCCTGGCTGATCGTCGTCTACGCGCCGGTCGCGCATACCGTGTGGATGACCGGCAACGGCTATCTGAACGTGAAGGGCGTGCTCGATTTCGCCGGCGGCACAGTGGTGCATATCAATTCGGGCATTGCCGGCCTTGTCGCCTGTCTGGTGATGGGCAAGCGCAAGGGCTACGGCACCGTCTCGATGGCGCCCGACAATCTGGTGCTGAGCGTGATCGGCGCGTCGCTGCTCTGGGTTGGCTGGTTCGGCTTCAATGCCGGCTCGGCTGTTACGGCCGGGGCTGGCGCCGGCATGGCCATGCTGGCGACGCAGATCGCGACTGCCGGTGCCGCGCTTGCCTGGATGTTCGTCGAATGGGCGGTCAAGGGTAAGCCGAGCGTGCTTGGCATCATTTCCGGTGCCGTTGCCGGCCTCGTCGCAATCACGCCGGCCTCGGGCTATGTCGGGCCGGGTGCTGCCCTCGTCATCGGTCTGATCGGTGGTGCCGTCTGCTTCTGGACCGCGACTGTGCTGAAGAACCTGCTGGGCTATGACGACAGCCTGGACGCGTTCGGCGTGCATGGCGTGGGCGGCACCGTCGGCGCCCTGCTGACCGGCGTTTTCGCCTCACAAGCGATCGGCGGCGACAGCAGCATCGGCATGCTCGAAGGCAATATGGGCCAATTGCTGTTGCAAGCCGAAGGCGTCGCACTGACCATCGTGTGGAGCGGCGTCATGACTTTCGTGTTGCTGAAGATCGTCGATCTGATCATCGGCCTGCGCGTCGACGAGGAAATCGAACGCGAAGGCCTGGATTTGGGCCTGCACGGCGAGACGGTTCACTAAGCGCTGATCAGCACCCATCCCGCGTTTCGTCTGGAATGCGGGATGGGTGCTGATCTAGTCTCGGCGGGCTCAAACATGACCACGCCAGACTCCGAAACTCCAGCCACGCGACCCTCGCTCGCAGCCCTATTCACCGGGTTTCTCACGCTTGGTCTGATGGGGTTTGGCGGCGTGTTGCCGTTGACCCGCCGCATGCTGGTTGAGGAACGGCGCTGGCTGACGGCGCCCGAGTTCACCGAGTTGCTCAGCCTCTGCCAGTTCCTGCCGGGCGGCAATGTCATCAATTTGTCGGTGGCGATCGGACTCGAATTCGCCGGGATTACCGGCGCCTTTGCCGCGTTGTCAGGCCTGCTCGCCGCACCCACCGCCATCGTCATCGCGTTGGGCGCCGTCTATGCCCGGTATCAGGGCGATCCGGCGTTGCAACACGTCTTCGCCGGGTTGGCCGCCGCTGCCGCCGGGCTTATGATCGCGACGGCGGCGAAGATGGCGCGGCCGCTGCTGAACCGGCCGGCGCCCCTGCTGATCGCAGTGGCGTGTTTCGGCGCGATCGCAATCCTGCGCCTGCCGCTTTTGTGGACCATGCTGGTGCTGGCGGCGCTCAGCATCCTGTTGCGTTGGCGAGCGCGGTCATGAGCCAAATCCTGATAGCGCTCGCCCTCATCTTTGCCGAGCTGTCGCTGCTGGGGTTCGGCGGCGGCAATACCATCCTGCCGGAAATGCAGCGCCAGGTCGTCGACGTCCATGGCTGGATGACAGCGCCGCAATTCAGCGCGTTGTTCGCCCTGGCGCAATCCGCGCCCGGCCCGAACATGATGCTCGCCCCGTTGATCGGCTGGCAGGTCGCAGGGCTCGCCGGGCTCGCCGTCACGACCATCGCCGTGTTCGGTCCATCGTCCATTCTGCTCGGCGTCGTCATGGGATTATGGCGCCGCTTCAAGGATAAGCCCTGGCGCCGCGTCGTTCAGGAGGGGCTGGCGCCGATCACGGTCGGCCTGGTCTCGGCCAGCGCTGCTGTGTTGGTGACGACGTCCGATACATCCTGGCGCTTGGCCGCGATCACCGCCGCTGCGGCTGCTCTTGGCATGGTGAAGCGTCTTCACCCGTTGCTCGTCCTGCTGGGCGGGGCGGTTGGCGGATTCGCGCTGTCGTGACTTTCTCCTCGCTGATGCAGGGCTGAGTAGTCGCATCGGGCGGGGTCCTTCGCTTTTTTCGTGGTGCGGCACCATAATCGCCGCGCTGCGGCACTAAGGCTAAGGGCATTATTCCGCCAGGCGACGTGATGATGGCAGGCGGGCAGCCCCCCGCGACTGTGCCGGGGGGACGGCCTCGCCTGCCAACACGGGGTCAGAAGCGGTAGGATATGTCGATACCGCTGGTGAGTGGCTGGTTGGTGACGATCCGATTGAACGCGGAACTCGCCTCGTTCAATTGGAACAGGCTCTCCAATTGGGCGTGGGTGTTGGCCAGATTGTTGACGAACAAGGACGCGCTCCAGCCGTCACGCGATTGAATGCCGACGCGGGCGTTGGTCAGGTCATATCCTGGAAGACGGATATATTGGCCGTTGATCTCGTAGCCGTTGCCAAAGGCCAACGAATAGTGCGACCCGGTATAGGCGGTCTCCACCTGCGCTTTAAGGATGTATTGGTCGGTCAGCTCCGTCTCGTAGCTGAGGATCGCGTCTGCGGTAACCGGCGTGACCTCCGGCAATACGTTGCTGGGGGTTATCTCCCAATGCGGCCCGGCATCCAGCGTCTCATGCAGGTAGCTGGCGCTCGCCTGAAGATTGAAGCCGCCGCCCAGAATGGCCAAGGTTTCGATCTCGCCGCCCCAGATCTTGGCGTTGTTGCCATTGATGTTCAACGCCCAGACATTGGGATAGGCCTCTAGCTGGATATTGTTCCAATCCTCGTAATAGAGGCTGGCGTTGACCGTCAGGCGGCGGTCGAAAAACCGCGCCTTTTCGCCGATCTCGTAGCTCCAGATCGAGTCCGACCCGTAGGTCGACGGCCATTTCCCGTTGCTGAAATTGTAGGCGGCGAAGGCCGGCGCCCAGATGGCGCCGGTGGTCGGATACACGGCATCCCCGCCGCCCGGACGCGAGCCGTTCGACACAGTGCCATAGACCATTAGGTTCGGATCGAACGTGTAGGACAGGTTGAATTTCGGGTTGGCGGCCAGCGTGTTTATTTTGATCAGGCCGGAACAAGACGGCTCCGCCGCGCCGAGGCCGGATCCCCAGCCGCTGATGCAGGCGGAAAACTTATAGTCATAGTCGCTCAAGCGCACACCGATATCGGCTTTCAATGCGCTGGTGATCGCGTAGCTCGCATCGGCGAAGGCCGCATACTGGACCATCTTGGTCGGCTCGTCGGCGTCAAACCAGTTAGGCACCGTTGCCGGCTGGAACGTGCCGAGATCCATATAGGTGCTGTAATTCGGCGTGGTGCCGCTGAAGGTCCAGAGCGATTGGAAATTGCTGTAATAGAGGCCGCCGACCCAGCTGAGCGGCCCCTCGCCCTTGGAGGTGAAGCGCAATTCTTCGCTGAATTGCTTGGAAGGATCGGCCTCGTAACCGGACTCGATGCCGGTGCCGCCCGGGCCGTAATATCCCGGCGCCGGCAATCCGTTATTGGAGGCGAAGGTCGCAGCGGAATTCGGATTGTTGAATTCCTCGCTGGCGTCCTGGATCTGGGTCGATTGACGCCACCATTGAGCGGTGCTCGACGTGATGTCGAACGCCTCGAAACTGTAAGTCGCAGTCAGGCTGACGATGGTGATCTTGTCGGTCAGCGGTTCGGCGATGTCGAAGGGCTGATAATGCGCGTTGGTGATGCCAGGAACGCTGTCGAAAGCACTGGCGCCATCCTGTCTGCTGGTCTCGTAGAAGAATGAAGGCGTGATCGTCAGATCATCCGTCGGCTTCCAGAGCAATGTCGCCCGTGTCGAATAGATCTGATAAGCGTTCGATCCTGGATAGTCCTTCTCGACCGGAGCCGCCGCGACGTTGCCGCGCACTGCGTCGGCGGTTCCGGGGATAAAACTGACGACCGGGAAGGGATTCGCCACGATCCGGTCGATCCAGCCGCTGGTGAAATTCTCCGTCCCGACCAGGCGCAGCGCCAGCTTGTCCTTAACCAGCGGGATATTGGCCATTAGATTGTCGTTGTGATTGAATCCGCCGCCATCGGTACCGGACAGGATGCTTTCGGCCGATGCCTTGTAATCCTCCAGATTTGGCTGATTGGTGACCAGTTTGACCGTGCCGCCCATCGAGCTGGCGCCGTAAAGCGTGCCTTGCGGTCCGCGCAAGACCTCGACGCGGCTCAGATCGTAAAGCGAGGGATCGATCACGACATGGCCGTTTTGCGCGCCGGCCGGGCCGGTGAGCGGAACGTCGTCGATGTAGAAGCCGACCGTTGCGGAGTTGCCGCCGCTCGACGTCATGCCGCGCATCTCGATTTCCGTCTGGCTCGGGCCCTCGCTCTTCAGCGAGACGCCGGGGCTGGACGCCGCCAGGCTGGCGACGGACGTAATCCCGCGATCCTGCAAATCCTGGGCAGTAGTCGCCGTCACACTGGCCGCCGTCGCCTGCACGGTCGAGGCGCGTTTTTGCGCGGTCACGACGATCTCTGCGACCGACGATCCGGAATTGTCGAGGCTCGCCGCTGTCTGAACCTGTGCGCTGGCGGCAAAACATATCGCGGCGCTGCCCAATAACGCCGCCAAGGCTGCTTTTATAGTCCGTTTCATTACAGAAACCCCCAATCGAGTGACCCAATCTCGTGGCGGCGCTAACCCGGGATGGTTGCTCTTGTCGGAGGCAACTTATCGGCTTGGCAATCTACGCCACGGCGGACGCAAATATCGCAACCGATATGCCATATAAAAAAACATTTATTATTATAAAAATCGCCTATATTTTTTATAGTAATGATATTGGAAGAATCAAAAATGAGTCACGGTCTCGCTATGACCTGATAAATCTGGCCGAATCCCTCGTGCGTTTTGGGTATTAGTGCAATAGAGTCCATTGTTGGATAAAAATCTGGTATAAATTGTCGAGCGCAGAATAAAAAACTCATGCCTAAACACTCAACTCAGCGTGAATTTTCTATATAAAAATCCGGCAGTCCCGCGCGACGTGACGGCGCGCCGGCTGCCGGTGGGAATCAAGGGGGGATAAGGACCCCGAATGGCGGCACGGCCGGGCGCTCCGATTTTTAGGCAATCCACGCGGCCATGATGAATAATGGTGCAGTGAAGAATGCATCGCCTATGCACGCTCTAGCTGTAGCAGGACGAATGCGCGCGCGCCCGGAGACGTCAATGCGAGAGACCAACTCCGAGCCCAGGGAACCGCCGATCACAGCCAAATCGGGCTTCGAGCCGCACCACCACCCGATTTTCGCTTTTTCCCGAGCGCGGCACTATAGTTGCACCCTTCGGAGAGGCTAAAAGCCAAAGGGATTGTTTTGCGGGACGCGCCGATTTACCTCGATTACCAGGCGACCACGCCGCTCGACCCGCGTGTGCTCGACGCGATGCTGCCGTTTTACCGCGAGCGGTTCGGTAATCCGCATTCTGCGACCCATGCCTATGGCTGGCAGGCCGAGGAGGCGGTTGAGGCGGCGAGGCGGCATGTCGCCAGGCTGATCGGCGCCAAACCGGCGGAAATCATCTTCACCTCCGGTGCTACCGAGGCGAATAACCTGGCGATCAAGGGATTGGCTAAGCCCGGCGGTCACATCGTCACCGTCGCGACCGAACATGAATGCGTGCTCGCTGCGGCGGAGGCGGTCGAGCGTGGCGGCATGCGTGTCACCTATTTGCCGGTGATGGCAGATGGTCTGATCGATCTTGATCAGGTCACGGCGGCACTGACGCCGGAGACGGTTCTGGTCTCCGTGATGGCGGTGAACAACGAATTTGGTGTGATCCAGAATATCCAGGAGATCGCGGCACTCGCCCATACGCGCGGCGTCGCGTTTCACAGCGACGCGGCCCAGGCAGCGGGCAAGATCGCGCTCGACGTCCGGGCCCAAAACATCGATCTGATGAGCCTGTCCGCGCATAAGCTCTACGGCCCGATGGGTCTCGGAGCACTCTATGTCCATGCCGGCATGGCCGATCGGTTGAAACCCTTGGCGCATGGCGGCGGTCAGGAACGGGGGTTGCGCCCGGGCACGCTGCCGACGCCGCTTTGCGTTGGGTTTGGCGAGGCGTGCCGGATTGCGCTAGCCGAGTTCGAGGCGGAGGCGGCACGGTTACTCGCGATGCGCGACCGGCTGCTCGAGCAATTGCGCGCAAGCGCTCCCGATATGGTGGTGAATGGCAGCCTGACGCGGCGTATTCCGGGCAATCTCAACATCGCCTTTCCGGGCATCGAGGCCGAGTCGCTGATCGCCCGCCTGCCGGAACTCGCACTCGCCACCGGGTCGGCCTGCAGTTCGGCGGTCAATGAGCCGAGCCATGTCCTGACAGCGCTCGGATTGAGCCCCGAGCTTGCGGCGGGATCGCTGCGCATCGGTTTTGGGCGGTTTACGACAGAGGCGGAGCTGGACCGTGCGGGCCGGCTGATCGCCGCAGCGATAAAGGACTTGCGGCCGTGCTGATCAAGCATCTGAACTATCTGGT
>CAIZEE010000114.1 GCA_903931835.1 uncultured Elstera sp. | reverse complement strand
TCCTCGCCAAGCCGGTAAAGCGCCACTGGATTGGCGGCGAATTTGTGCCGGCGTCATCGGGGAAGACCTTTGCCGCCTACGACCCGGCATCGGGCCGGCATCTGGCGGACTTGGCCGAGGGGACGCCTGAAGATGTGGACCGGGCTGTCGCTGCCGCTCGGACAGCGTTTGGAACTGCCGCATGGCGGGGTATGTCGCCGGCGTTGCGGGCGCGGCTGCTGTGGCGGATCGCCGACGCGATTGAGGCGCATGCGGACGAATTGGCGGAGCTTGAGACGCTCGATCAAGGCAAGTCGCTGAAGACTGCGCGCTTTGGCGAAATCCCAGGCGCAATTGAACAGTTTCGCTACTACGCCGGCTTTGCCACCAAGATCCTAGGCACCACGATACCGACCTCGATCGCCTATCAGCCACCGGGCAAACAGCTCTTTGCCTACACGACGCGCGAACCGGTCGGAGTCGTAGCCGCGATCACGCCGTGGAATTCGCCCCTATTGATGGCGGCGATGAAACTGGCGCCGGCCTTGGCGGCTGGCTGCACGATTGTCCTGAAGCCGGCGGAGGAAACCTCGCTGACCGCGCTCAGGTTTGCCGAATTATTGGACGAGGTCGGACTGCCGCCGGGCGTCGTGAATGTGGTAACAGGCCTGGGCGAGGTCGTCGGCGCATCCCTCACACAGCATGACGGTGTTGACAAGGTTGCCTTCACCGGCTCGACCGAAACCGGCAAGCTGATTGTCGCGGCGGCGCAAGGCAATCTCAAGAAACTGACATTGGAGCTAGGCGGCAAGTCGCCGGTCATTATCCTGTCCGACGCTGATTTGGCGCTGACCATTCCCGGCGTCGCACGCGGCATTTTCAGCAATGGCGGCCAGGTCTGCGTGGCTGGATCGCGCGTCTATGCGCATCGCTCGGTCCATGATGCGGTGGTCGATGGCTTGGCGCAGGCCGCGAAATCGTTGCGGCTCGGCCACGGACTTGACCCCGCAGCCGATCTTGGCCCGCTGGTCAATCGCAAGCAGGCGGACCGGGTGGCAGCCTATGTCGCCGAGGGCGCCGCCCAAGGTATTGATATCGTCGCTGGCGGCCGGCAATCCGGTGAATTCGGCACGTTTTTTGATGCCACTGTTGTCACCCGAGTGCGCGAGGATATGCGGCTGATGCGCGAAGAGATATTCGGTCCGGTGGTGGCGGTGACGTCATTCGACGATGTGGATGAAGCGATCGCGTTCGCCAACGACTCGCCTTACGGCTTGGCCGCCAGCCTGTGGAGCGAAAGCTTGAGCTCTGCGCATCGTCTGGCGGCGCGGATCAAGGCAGGTACCGTCTGGATCAATTGCCATTCCTATTTTTCGCCGGAATTGCCAAAGGGCGGCCACAAGCAGTCGGGCTGGGGCTATGAGAACGGCGCGCCAGGTCTTGAGAATTATCTGGAATCGAAAACCGTCTGCGCTGTGATCTGACGGCAGGCTTATTGAGGGATGATAATGACCACAGTTCCGCCCGTGATCGACATATCGGGCCTCGCTTCGCCACTATTGGCCGACCGCAAAGCGGTCGCGGCGAAGATTGGTGACGCCTGCCGCGCGCCCGGCTTCTTTTACGTGACCGGGCATGACATCGATGCCGAACTGCTGGCCGCGATGTTCGCTGCGTCAAAGCAGTTCTTCGGTCAGAGTTTGGAGGCAAAGCGCGCGATGGCGCGTACTCACGGCGCTGACAACCGTGGCTATGTGGAGCGCGAGCGACTGGATTTGGGGGCGGCACCCGATCGCAAGGAAGCGTTCAATATCGGGCTTGAACTCGCTGACGACGACCCTGATCGCATACGATATGGGCGAGGGGAGAATGCGTGGCCGGATCTGCCCGGCTGGCGGCAGCTGATGCTGGATTACTATAATCGATGCTGGAGCTTAGGCTTGTTGCTGCATCGCGCGTTCAGTCTCGATCTCGGCATCGCCGAAGAGTATTTCGAGGACAAGCTCGATCGTCCCTTGGCGACACTTCGATTGTTGCACTACCCGGGTCGTGCCGCCGATCAGGACCTTGGTCCGGGCGCCGGTGCTCACACCGACTATGGCAATCTGACCTTGCTGATCGGTGACGGTGTTGACGGATTGCAGATTCGCCCACGCGGTGGCAACTGGACAGACGCGCCACATGTTCCCGGCGCTTTCATCTGCAATATCGGCGATTGTCTGATGCGTTGGAGTAACGACACCTACGTATCGACCCCGCATCGCGTACAGGTGCCCGAACGCGACCGGTATTCGATCGCCTTCTTCCTGGATCCCAACCCCGACGCTGTGGTTGAACCGATTATCGGTCGGTTCGCTGAGGCGCCGAAATACCCGGCCATTACCGGATTGGCGTACTTGGAGTCCCGGCTTAATCCGACCTATGCTTTTGACGCCGAATAGCGGAGCTCTTGACATGCAGCAGCCGTCTACCGCCTCCCTGATCGCCAGCATCCCAAAGGTCGAGCTGCACCTGCATCTCGAAGGGGCGGTCGGCCATGACGTTGCATCGAAGATGCGCCGCCGCTATGAGCCGGATGCGGTGATCGAACCGCCGTCGGCTGGCTTTAAGGATCTCGAGACGTTCCTCGCCGTCTATGACGGCATTTGCCGCTATATGCGTGATGCCGCCGATTTTCGGGATGCGACTTGGCATGCGCTGTCCCGCTGTGCCGCCAGCAATGTGCGCCATGTCGAGATGTTCTTCTCGCCCGACGCGCATAAGGGGGTGGCGTATTCAGAGATGCTCGACGGCATTCTGGACGCGTTCGATGCGGCCAAGTCGGAATATGGCATGAGCGCGCTGCTGATCCCGGCGCATAACCGTGAGCTTGGCCCCGAACACGGCATGGCGTTTCTTGACAAGGTTCTATCCGATCGGCGCGAACGGGTGGTCGGCATCGGCCTCGATTATGCCGAGCGGCCGAACCCGGCACCGCCCTTTGCCCGGATGTATGAACGGGCGAGGGCGGAGGGGTTGCGCGTTACCGCGCATGCCGGCGAGGACGGGCCGGCCGAGTATGTCCGCGACACCGTCGATCTGCTCGGCTGCCGGCGCATCGATCATGGCTATCACATCGTCGACGATCCGGAATTGGTGGCGCGCTGCCGAGACCTCGATGTCCTGTTCACCGTTTGCCCGACGACGACACTGAGTACGACGATCTGGCGCGACCTGTCGGCGCGCGACCACGCCATCCGGCGCATGATCGACGCTGGATTGCGCGTGTCGATCGCAACCGATGATCCAGGGCTTTTCATGACGGAGCTCAATCGTGAATACACTCTGCTGGCCGAGAATTTTGGACTAAGCGAGGCGAAGCTGCGCGAGATCGCCCTGAACGGCGCGACCCATGGCTGGTTGTCCGAGGAGGGCAAGAAGGATTTGCTGCAACGCTGCGCTGCTTAGAGTGTCATCATCTCCCCTGACTTTGGAGGGACCATGAAGCAGGCTGCCAGTACCAAGGCGGTGGTCGAGGCCTATATCGAGGCGATCAATGCTCATGACGTCGCGAGCATCGTCGCGTTAAGCACACCCGATCATGAATTTATCGATGCATTTGGCGGGATCGTGACAGCCGAGAAGCTTGCTGAAGCATGGGCCGGCTACTTTGCATTCATGCCGCGTTACGGCATCGAGATCGATGAGATTATCTGCGACGGCGATGTCGCATCGGTATTCGGGCAAGCCTGGGGAAGCCTTAATGACGTTGCTAAATCCTGGCGTCGTCCGGCAGCCTGGCGAGTCCGGATAAAGGATGGTCGGATGGCGCTTTGGCAGGTCTATGTCGATACGAAAGCGGTGTTTGACTTGCTGGCTGGCTAGCGCCGCCTTGCGTACCGCGTCGCCGATAACACGTCGGATACGGCAGTGACCTTATTGTCGATATAGCCGGCATTGCGCATGACGCTGCGCACGGCGTTGTCGCTGAAGGGCGAGCGTGTGCCCCTCACATTGGCAATCCAGATGAGCGTCTCAAAGGCGCAGCTTTGTTGGGCGCGGATCGCAGGGTGAAGTGCGGCCTCATCCCGCGCCACCGTAATGCACAGCCGAGCCTCTTGCGGCACGGTGGTGGTGTTTTCCGCCAGTGCCTCGATCAACGCCGCGTCGTCGATCTCGCCGATCACCAGCGCCTTCGCAGACGGGCCGATGCCCAGTTTCTGAGCGAGGGAGGGTGGTGGGGTCGTCAGCTTCTTGGCCCAGCGGCCGGCCTTGTCGGCGCCGAGGGTCAATGAGATGTCTTCGTCGCCCGCACGAAACCGCAGATACTCATCCTCGACCCGTATGTCTTCCAGCCGGGCGATGGG
>CAIZEE010000113.1 GCA_903931835.1 uncultured Elstera sp. | reverse complement strand
GCGATCGATGATGTTCAAGTCAGCAGCACATCCCTTTTTGGTTTAGCTCGCCTTTTGGGTTCAGCCGGCTTTGTTGACCCGCATATACCATTCAACAAGACGACGAACCTGGCGTTCCGTGTAGCCGCGCGAGACCATGCGCTGCAGGAAATCCGCATGCTTTTTCTCGCTATCCGAATCCTTCTTGGTGCCGAAGCTGATGACCGGCAGCAGATCCTCGACCTGGCTGAACATCCGCTTCTCGATCACGTCACGCAGCTTCTCGTACGAGGTCCAGGCCGGATTGCGCCCGGCATTCTGTGCCCGCGCGCGCAGCGTGAATTTCACCACTTCGTTGCGGAAATCCTTCGGGTTGGCGATGCCGGCCGGCTTTTCGATCTTGGACAGTTCCTGGTCCAGCAGCTCGCGATCCATCAACTGGCCGGTATCGGGATCCTTGTAGTCCTGATCTTCGATCCAGGCATCGGCGTAGGAGACATAGCGGTCGAACAGGTTCTGTCCGTAATCGCCATAGGATTCCAGATAGGCCTTCTGGATTTCATGACCGATGAATTCGGCATAGCGCGGCGCCAATTCGGCCTTGATGAAATTCAGCAGGCGCTTTTCATGGTCGACCGGGAATTGCTCGCGCCGGATCGCCTGTTCCAGCACATACATGAGATAGACCGGGTCGGCCGAAATCTCCGTCGAATCATAGTTGAACGTGTTCGACAGCACCTTGAAGGCAAAGCGTGTGGAGATACCCTCCATGCCCTCGTCGACGCCTGCGGCATCGCGATATTCCTGCACCGATTTGGCCCGCGGATCGGCATCCTTCAGCGCCTCGCCGTCGTAGGAGCGCAGCTTGGAATACAGGTTGGAGTTTTCATGCGGTTTCAGCCGCGACAAGACGGAAAAACGCGCCAGCATCTCAAGCGTGCCGGGGCCGCAAGGGGCATCCGCCAGCTCGCTGGTCGAGACCAGCTTCTTGTAAATCTTGCATTCCTCGGTCGCGCGAAGGCAGTACGGCACCTTGATCACACAGATGCGGTCGATAAACGCCTCGTTATTGCGATTGGCCTTGAAGCTCTGCCATTCGGACTCGTTGGAATGCGCCAGGATGATGCCTTGGAACGGAATCGCACCGATATTTTCCGAGCCGATATAATTGCCCTCCTGCGTCGCGGTCAGCAGGGGGTGCAGCATCTTAATCGGCGCCTTGAACATCTCGACGAATTCCAAGATGCCCTGAGTCGTGCGATTGAGGCCGCCTGAATAGGAATAGGCGTCGGCGTCGTTCTGGCTGAAGAATTCGAGTTTGCGGATATCCACCTTGCCGGTCAGGCTGGAGATATCCTGGTTGTTTTCATCGCCCGGTTCGGTTTTGGCGATGCAGATTTGGCGCAGCCTGGACGGCATCAAGCGTACGACCGAGAATTTCGACAGATCGCCGCCGAATTCGTCGAGCCGCTTCAGCGCCCAGGGGGATGCGAGGCCTGTTAGACGGCGGCGCGGGATTTTATAACGCGTCTCAATCAGTTCACCCATCGTATTGGGGTCGAACAGCGATAGCGGGCTCTCAAAGACCGGGCTGATCTCGTCGCCGGCCTTCAGCACGTAAACCGGGAACGTCTCCATCAGCTGTTTCAAGCGTTCGGCGAGTGAGGATTTACCGCCGCCGACCGGGCCTAAGAGGTAGAGAACCTGCTTGCGTTCCTCCAAGCCCTGGGCCGCATGGCGGAAATAGCCGACGATCCGTTCGATCGTCTCTTCCATGCCATAGAAGTCTTCAAAAGCGGGGTAGACCTTGATGGTCCGGTTCATAAAAATCCGGCCCATGCGCGGATCATGGGAGGTATCGACCGATTGCGCCTCCCCAATCGCGGCCAGCATGCGCTCGGGAGCGCTTGCATAGGTCATCGGGTCCTTTGCGCAATTTTCGAGATATTCTTCGAGTGTAAGCTCAGTCTGCTTCTGTCCGTCATAAAGACGAGAGAAGGCTCCAAACAATCCATCCTTAGTAGTCATGTTCAACATCACTAAGATTGTTAGAGGGAACTATAACGCTATCACTACGCTGATCGAGTCACCACTTACAAACAGTTAAGGATCCCCAAGTTCGGGCGCTGAACAGTGGAGTATTTTTTGTCCATCCTCGCCGCAGCAAAGATGGATAGCGGTATTCCGGCGCTCCCAGAACACAAGCGTAACACGATCCTAGAGATCGGCATGGCTTTTTTGAGGCCTTATGACGGATTCGTGGCGATGCTGCTTTTGTGCCACGAAAAGGCGGTGCTATTCGGCCGCCATGACCTTTTTTGCGGCCTCAATCCACACTGCGGTATCGTGAAAAACCGCTCCGCCATTGGGTGGAGCCGCGTCTGGGCTGACCAGCGCGTTGATGCCGATGCCATCTGCAAAGTCGCTGTTGGGCCAAATCCCTTCGACCACGACAACGCCAGGCTGAAGCCCATCGAACGGCTTGACGCGCACCGTGACGACCGCCCGTCGGTTGCCGAGCCTGACCGCATCGCCGACCGCGACGCCAAGTCGGGCGCAGTCATCCGGGTGGAGCAGGATGGTCGGCTCTCCCTCGCGTTTGCGCGACGATGGCGTTTCGGTGAAGGTGGTGTTCAGGAAGGTACGGGCCGGTGCCGTGATCAGGCGGAAGGGATGCTCGTCGGTCGCCTCATCAATGATCGCGTGATGATCGGGCAGGGACGGCATAAGGGCGTGGTCGGGGCCATATTTGGACCAGTCGGGGCGGAAATGAAACTTGCCGTCAGGGTTCGGGAAGCCGTTCACGAAATGCGCCTGCTCGAAACTCGGCTGGCGATCAATCCAGCGCAATTCCGCCAAGCTATCGGCATCGGTATAGCCGCCCTGGCGCAGCGTCTCGTCAATGATCTCCCAGGCGGTCATGTGGAAGCCTGGATGCTCGGCACCTAAGCGTTTGGCCAAGCCCTGCAATACTTCATGATTGGACATCGGGCCCGGTGGCGGCTCGATCACGCGGCGGCCCATTTGGATATGCGCGTGTCCACCCGCGACATAAATATCGTCGTGCTCGACGAACATCGTTGCCGGCACAACGATATCCGCCAGGCGCGCCGTCTCGGTCATGAATTGCTCATGTACCGCGACGAACAGATCCTCACGCTGGAACCCGGCACGGACGCGCAACACGTCGGGCGAGACGGTGGCGGGATTGGTATTCTGGATCAGCATGGCGGTGACCGGCGGCCCGCCGGCAAGGGCGGTCGGGTCGCCGGTCAGGATCGGCCCGATGCGCGACTGATCTAACATACGGACGCTGGGATCGCGCCGGTCGAGCCCCTCGATCAGCGTCGTATCCAGCCCGTAAATGCCCGAATACCCGAAAAACGTGCCGCCGCCGCGATGCTGCCATTTGCCGGTAACGGTGGCGAGGCTGGCAACCGCATGGACATTGGCCGCACCGTTGCGAGAGCGGGCAAAGCCGTAGCCGAGGCGGATAAAGGCGCGTTCGGTACGGCCGTATAATGCCGCGAACTCCTCGATCGAGGCGACGCTCAATCCGGTGATGGCGCTGGCCCATTCGGGCGTACGGGTTGACAGATGCTGGCGTAGCTCGCCTGGGCAATCGCTGTAGCGGTCGAGGTAATCGAGATCGGCATAACCGTCGCGAAAACAGATATGCATGATCGCACAGGCAAGGGCGCCGTCGGTGCCGGGCCTCGGCATCACGTGCAAATCGGCGGCTGCAGCACTGGGGCTGCGATAGGGATCGACGACGACCAGCTTGGCGCCGCGCGACTTTCGCGCCCGGGCGATGTAGGTCATAACATTGACCTGGGTCGATACCGGATTGCCGCCCCAGACGATGATGAGATCGGATTCGGCCATCTCTCGTGGATCAGGACCGATCTTGGCGCCGACACCGGCTTTCCAGCCGGCATTGACGATGGCTGAGCAAATGGTTGAGTGCTGGCCGGAATACCCCATGACATGGCGCAACCGGTTGATGCCATCGCGCTGCACGAGCCCCATTGTGCCGGCATAATAGAGCGGCCACACGGTCGTGGCCCCAAGCTTAGCCGTTGCGGCAATCAAATTTTCTGCGATCTGGTCGAGCGCCTCATCCCAGCTGATTGGCTTGAATTGGCCGGAGCCTTTTGGGCCGTTACGCGCCAGCGGCGTCATCAGCCGGTCCGGGTGATGCGCCCGCTCGGCATAGCGCGAGACTTTTTCGCAGATCACGCCAGCCGTATAGGTGTTTTCGGCCGCGCCGCGCAAGCGCCCGATTTTGGTCGGCGAGAGGCGTTCAACTTCCAGCGCGCAGGTGCTGGGGCAGTCATGCGGACAGGCTGTGGGGAGATATTCAGTCATAGGCGGCAATGGTAAAGCAGATACCGGCGCCGGGGAATGATCCGATTGCGGCTTAGCCTGCGGTTAGGAGCCGCAATTGCAATCGTCGCCGCAATCGGTCCCGGTCACGCGACCGCCGCCAAGCGACAGTTTCAGCGTCTGTTTCAGCCGGCGCGGCAGCAGCACGCGCCAGAGCACGACGATCGCCGCGACAGCGACGATTGCGCCGGTGATGATGTGTTCGAGCAGCGGTGTCATAATCCGAGCGCCAGTCCAGCATGATACGCGACGAAGGCGGCGCCATAGGCCAGCGTGATCATGTAGCAGAACATGATGATCGGCCAACGCCAGGAATTGGTTTCGCGCTTGACCACGCCCAAGGTGGCGGCGCATTGCGGCGCAAAGACATACCAGGCGAGCAGCGCCATTGCGGTCGGCACACTCCAGGCACTCGCCAGGGCGTCGCCCAGGGGTGCTGCAACCGCATCGCCGCTACCGACCGCGTAAACTGTGCCGAGTGCTGCCACGGCCACTTCACGCGCCGCCAGTCCCGGAATCAGCGCCACGACGATCTGCCAGGAAAAACCGATCGGGGCAACGAGTGGGGCCAGGAAATGCCCGACCATGCCAGCGATCGAATAATTGATCGCGGGATCGGTCGCACCATCCGGCGCGCCAGGGAAGGACGACAGGAACCAGATCAGCACCATGATCGCCAGGATCAGCGTGCCGGCACGCGTCACGAAGATCTTGCCGCGCGTATAGACGCCCATCAGCACGTTCTTCACGCTTGGGACCTTATAGCTTGGCAGTTCCAGCAGGAACGGCTCGGTGGCGCCGCGCCAGACCAGCTTCTTCAGCACTGTCGCGACGATCAGCGCGCTCAATATACCGGTGGCATAAAGGCCGAACATCACCAGCCCCTGCAGATTGAAGACGCCGGCGATCGCGCGCGACGGCACGAAGGCGGAGATGATCAGCGTATAGACCGGGATGCGCGCCGAACAGGTCATCAGGGGTGCCACCAATATGGTGGTCAGGCGGTCGCGCTTGTTCTCGATCACCCGGGTCGACATGACGCCCGGAATGGCACAGGCAAAGCTCGACAGCAGCGGGATGAAGGCACGGCCATGCAGCCCGGCACCGCCCATGATGCGGTCCATCAGGAAGGCGGCGCGCGCCATATAGCCGACGTCTTCCAGCAGGATGATGAACAAGAACAGGATCAGAATTTGCGGCAGGAAAACCAGAATGCTGCCGACCCCGGCGATCACGCCATCGGCCAGCAGATCCTTCAACATGCCGTCAGGAAGTACGGCGCCCACCCACTCGGACAGAAATTCGAACCCGCTTTTGATCGTCTCCATCGCGGGATTAGCCCAGGTGAAGACGGCCTGAAACATCACGAATAGCAAAGTCAGTAGGATGATGATGCCGGAAACCGGATGCAGCAAAACGCGGTCCAGCTTGGTCGTCCAATCATCGGGCTTGGCTGGCGCCGTGACGCAGAGGGCGACCAGCCGATCCGCCTCGCGATGGGCGTTTCTGATTTCAGCGCTGTCCGGCTCATGCCAGCCAGGCTTGCCCGCCTGCCGCCGATGCGTCGCCTCGACATCGATCGCCTCTAGCAACGCCTGCGTACCGCCCTTGCGCACCGCGACGCTGGGCACCACCGGGATGCCGAGTTCGGCTGACAACCGGGCTAAGTCCAGCTGGAACCCGCGATGGGTCGCAAGGTCGAACATATTGAGCGCCAGGATCATCGGTCGCCCAACCTGCTTCAACTCAAGCACCAGACGCAGCACCAGGCGCAGGTTCGTTGCGTCGGCGACGCAGATGATCGCATCTGGCGGCTCTTCGCCGGCAAGCCGGCCCAGCACGGCGTCGCGTGTTACTTCTTCGTCGGGACTGCGTGCGCGTAAGGAATAGGTGCCGGGCAGGTCCAGCACGGATACGCGCCGGCCTGCAGCGGTAGTAAGCACACCCTCTTTGCGCTCGACCGTCACGCCGGGGTAGTTGGCGACTTTTTGCCGGCTGCCGGTCAGGGCGTTGAAAAGCGCCGTCTTGCCGGCATTGGGGTTGCCGACCAGCGCCACCCGCAGGGCTGAGACGCCGGCGGCAGCCTCAAGGGTGGCGTCGGACATGGTCAGGACTGGGCCAATACCAGAATTCCCGCAGCCTCACGACGGCGGAGCGCAATCGTCGTATCATCGACGCGGACGGCAATCGGATCGCGACCGATGAAGCCTTCATGCAGGATTTCGATATGGGCCCCTTCGACAAAGCCCATCTCCAGCAGCCGCCGCTCCAGCTCCGCCGGGGCTAGCGTGCCGCCTGCCTGACCGCTGATGGCAACGATCTTCCCCCGCAATCCCTTGCGGCCTTGCCCAAGCGAAATCGTGTCAACGGGGAGGATGGCGTCAGGCATAAGGCTACCGTGAGTGTTGAATACTCTAAGAATGATAATCGTTCGCAATAGACGACGCAAGGGGCGGAGGTCGACGCCGTCGCCGCTTCACTGTCTCTCGTTCACCAGCCCGAAGAATTGCGCCGTTTTTTCCGGGATGCTCACCCCGTCGGTTTGATACAGAGCGGTTTCGATATGGTCAAGGAAGTGGTCGGCACCCTTCAGCACCTCCAGATCGTACGTCGCACCCGACGCCATGAAAATCTGTTTGGCACGGTCCTCCGACTTGAAGGCGACGTTGGAGATGCCCTTGGTGCCTCGGCCGCCGGCGAGCGGAACATTTCGGTCGACCGCGCCGTGGATCGCCAGGATGCGTTTGCCGCTTGCCGCCGGACAGGCCGATACGTCGAGGGTGAGCGGACCGGAGAACGTGACTGCGGCCGCATAAAGCCCCGTCTCGCACATCACACGCTGCGTCATCATGGCGCCATTGGAATGCCCCGTCCCGAAGATACGGGCGGGGTCGATCCCATATTTCCCGGCAAGGTAATCAACGGCTCCCTTGATATAGCTGACATCGTCTACATCGGTTTCCGCCGCCCGCCCGCAACAGCCTCCGCCGGCGTTCCAGGCGAGCTTGTCCGACCCTAACAGCCGGGTGGCGGGTGTGCCGTTCAGATAGGCGACCACGAAGCCGCCTTGTTTTGCGACCTCGTTCAGGTTCAGCCCGCGCTCTGCATCCTGTGCCTCGATATGCTGGGCATTGCCGAGACCACCATGTAAAACGACGACGAGCGCTCTCGTCCCGGATATCGGCATACCGGGCGGGACGTAGACGATCATGCTGCGGCCGCCATAGGTGTCGGTGACGGCGCCGTCGGTCGGTTTCGGGTCGCGGGCGAAACCGGGCTGGCTGGCAAACAGAATTGCGCCAATAAGTGCCGGCAGGAT
>CAIZEE010000112.1 GCA_903931835.1 uncultured Elstera sp. | reverse complement strand
TGACCTCGCTCGCTACGACGGCGAAGCCTTTGCCCGCATCGCCGGCACGGGCCGCCTCGATCGTGGCGTTCAGGGCCAGCAGATTGGTTTGCCGCGCGATGGCGTCGATGCCCGATGCGATACGGCCAACCTGGGCCAGCACACCGCCGAGCGAACTCAAATGCTCCTGGATTTCGCCGACGGCCGAAACCAGCGCGTCGATGGCGCCCAGCGACAGTTGAAATCGATCGCGCGCGGCCATCATATCCTGGCGGGCCGTTGATGCCACATCACGCGCCGATCCGGCAGCGTCAGTGATACGATGATTGTGGGTATTCAGGCGCTGCGAGGTTTGCTGCAACTCGCCGAACAAAGCGGCCTGATGCTTGACCGAATCGGCGACAAGATCGACATTACCTGCAATATCAACAAATTCTATGCCAAGTCTGCCGGCGGTTGCCGCTAATTTCTGCAAGATATCTTGTTTATCAGAAATGGCAGCCTCCGCCTCTTCTCTGGCTTGGTAGACCAAATCTATCGAATTCTACGGAAAATAGACAGGTGAATTGGCGTTAAAACTGGCGATTGTCAGGCGGCCTGTGGATTGATCGAGCGGCACGCTGCGGCGAAACTATCCGACACATAGGATGGCTGCTTGTAAAAACCCTTCAGCCAGCAGGCCAACAGGCATAATTCCTCAAGTTTAAGGATTTCGTTCAACGTGCCATCGGGGAAACGAACGTGAAAGGTCTCGGAAACATAATCCAGAATCCGCTCTACCTGATCGATGCTAAGGCCGAGATCGGCCTCCAATACGGCAGTGCGTTTAAGCATGGCTTCGTCAATGCCGTATTGATCGCGGATGAGCTTCACGATTGCGCGGCTGAGTTCCTGCCAATTCTGGACGTCTGCCACGGTTGATGCGCCAATCCGTCAATGATTTTATCGCTAATGAGACTGAACTTAGAGCGTCGTTGTAAAGGCTTCGTTTATTTTAGGCGACGCCAGCGTGTCCGCAATCAGCGTCTTGCGTGATTTCAAAACATCGTCGTCATAGGGCGTGGCAGCCGCCGCGCCCCAAATCGGATTAGGCCATGCTGGGTCGCCAATTTTGCGAGCAATGACATGCACATGCAACTGCCTGACCTGATTACCCAAGGCCGCGACGTTTAATTTGTCAGGCTGGAAGAGAGCTTGCAAAACCTTGCTGCACTGGCGAATTTCGCTCGTTAGCACGCCGAGGGCAGTATCATCGAGATCGGTGAGTTCTACGAGTCCCTGTCGCTTAGGCACGAGGATCAGCCATGGGTAATTCGCGTCGCGATGCAGGCGCAGCAAACTGAGCTGCAACATCGCAATCGGCACCGTGTCGCGCTCCAGCGCTGGGTCCAGAATAAAAGCCATGACTTGATATAGAGCATCGCGGGCTTGCTGTTCAAACGCGGCAAATCCGCCGCTCTGGCACAAACGGGTGGTGCGGCTTATCTTGGCCGGTAGATTTGTGCAGATAGGGTAAGAATTGGACATCAAGACATTCGATAATCAGACCGGCCCCAGCGTCTTCTTCAAGGCTGCAGGGCATCCGCTCGCGGTCGATCCCGCTCGCGCACTGATTGCCGAAATCGCCGAAGCAGGACCGGTCGCCATCTTCGACAGCGCGGGACATCTCTCCGATTTCGCTGCGCTATACGATATCGGCCGTTGGCAGGTCGCGGATGTTTTTGTCGCGCGCGTCGAGGATCTGGGTGCTGTCAGGCTGGGAAAGCCCGTCCGCCCTATTAGCGAGTTGCGGCAAAGCCAGGCGCGCATCCTGTTGATCGCGGGATTTGATGTGGAACGAACCAAGCGGCAGATCGAACCTTTGCTGCCGGCTGGGATGATTGTGGCCAGTTTTGATGCGTTGCGTCTGCCGGAAGCGATGTTGACGAACCAGGCGCGCTATCTCGACCCGCTCAATTTCGCGTGCGATTTCGTGTTGTTCCGGGATGAGGCGGGGTGGCATACCAGGTTGGCCACCGGCAATTACTGGTCTGGCTACGGTGCGCGGGCGCCGCATCTGTGGTTGCGGCTGTTCGATGCCGATGGTGCTACCCGAGCCGATTGGTGGCACGAAGCACCGCCTGGTCTGACCGGCATTTCGATCGACAGTGCTGAGATACGTCGGCGGATCGGTGGCGGCGATTTCACCGGCTCGCTCTTCATCCACGCCGTCGGCGCCGCCGGTCACGACGTGATCAAATACGCGCTCGACATCTATGGCGATGGGCCGGGCCAATTATCCTGCACCCACGACAGCAATCCCTGGCCGGCCGACTATTACGCCGGCTTGCCGGCGCCGGCTGAGGGCGAACGGGTGCGCCTGTTGGTCCAGAACTGTCATCCAACACCGATCCCGGCTGATGCGGTCAAGCTCAATCGCATGGGTCAGGCAGAACAGCGAGCCTACCCAACCGAAATCCCGGCTTTCGGTACCGCCGCAATCGATGTCGGGGAGCTGTTTCCTGAACTTCATTGGCCAGATCAGCTGGAGATTTCCGGCGGCCGGCATTTCGGTCGTCCGCGGTATGAGGTCACGCGCGCGGACCAGCGCTTCATCGCTCATGCGAATGTCGAGCGGACCGATCTTCAGCCCGACGCAAAGTTGCCCGATCTGATCGGCGGACTCTTGGGCAAGGGATATCTCTTGCCGGGGGCAGTGCCGCCCGTCGCCGAGTGGCAAAGCTGGGTGCTGCCGACGGCGATGGCGCGAAGCCAGCAGACCCTGCCATTCCGCATCACGCTCTACGATCCCACGGGCAGGATCGTCAGGGAAACCAATCTTGGTTGTCTCGATCGCGGGCACTCAAGACTGGTCGACGTGGCTGAGCTCAGGCGCGATGCCGGTATCGAATACGGCCATGTCGAGCTGTCCTATGATTTCAGCCAGGGTGGCGAGGGTGACGGCTGGCTGCACGCACTGTTCCGTTATCGCCATCTGCCATCGGGGCGCTTTGCCGATACGAGTTTCGGCAGTCATCTTTATAACGTGCCGATCACCTATAAGAAGGAACCGCAATCCTATGTCGGCAGTCCGCCAGGGCTGACGACGCGGCTGTTTTTGCGGCTGGGGTTGGGCGCCGTCGATACGCTCTGCCACTTGATCTATCCTTGTTCCGCCGGCGTCTGGCGGGCGCATTCCGCGACGACGTTGACATTATGCAGCGCTGCGGGCGCCGAAATTGCCCAGCGGAGCATTGAGATCGCGCAAAGCGGGTCTCTGTTCTGGCGCTATCATCAGATGTTCGACGCGCGCGAGCGGGCGGAGGCCGGCGACGGCGCCCACGTCATCATCCGAGATACGACCTGCCGTTTATTCGGTTTTCACGGGTTATTGGCGCCCGATGGCGGGTTCGCCTTCGATCACATGTTTGGGTTTTAGAGAGGGGCGCGTTCAGCTTTGCGCCAATTGGCGGGCGGCGGCGCCCTCGTCGCTCGCGCAAGCAAGTTCCTCAATACCACTTGCAGAGAGGTCGACCCGCCGCAAGGCAGGAAAACTCGCGGCCCAAAGGCCCGCCACGAGTAAGGTGCCGATGCCGCCCAGTACAACCGCAGGGACGGCGCCGAACCAGGCGGCGGTAACGCCCGATTCGAATTGCCCGAGCTCGTTTGAGGCGCTGATGAAAACCGAATTGACCGCGCTGACGCGGCCTCGCATGGCGTCGGGAGTGGCGACCTGGATCAAGGTCGAGCGAACAAACACGCTGCTCATATCGGTGCAGCCCAGTACGACCAATGCGGCCAATGATAGCCAAAAACTGGTCGAAAGCCCGAATACCACGGTCGCGATGCCAAAAATGCCGACGCAGACCAGCATGATCTTGCCTGCAGCTTGGCCGAGCGGACGATTGGCGAGATAAAGCGCTGTCAGCGCGGCACCCACGGCGGGAGCACTGCGCAACACGCCGAGGCCGGACGGCCCAACCATCAGGATATCGCGCGCATAGATCGGCAGCAGAGCCGTGGCGCCGCCGAGCAATACCGCGAAGAGATCAAGCGATATGGCGCCGAGCAAGGCCTGGCGTGAGCGGATGAAGCTGACTCCGGCGAGCAGATTGGCCCAAGTGACCGGCGTGCGCTCGGCCGGCGCCGCGCGCAGCCGGATCGAATAAAGCAGCAGGCTCGACATCGCAAAACTCGCTGCGGCTAACGCAAAAACCCAATCGGGGCCGAAGGCGAAAATGATGCCACCCAAGGCTGGCCCACCGATCGTCGCCAATTGGTAGGATGAAGAACTGAGCGCGATCGCCTGTCCCAATTCCGCGCGCGGCACCAAATTGGGCAATAACGCCTGCAAGGCTGGGAAGGCGAAGGCACGGGCGGTTCCGAACAGCAGCACGACGCCGAGGATCGGCCAGACCAGCCGGTGCTGCCCAAGCCCAAGCAACGACACGGCGCAAAGGCAGTAAATCAAATAGCAAACCAACACGATACGCTGTCGATTGTACCGGTCGACCACCGATCCCGTGACCAGCGCCAGGCCGATTGCCGGAAGGAACTCGGCCAGCCCGACCAGACCCAGATCAAGCGGGCGTCCGGTCAGGTTGTAGACGGTCCAGGCGATGCCGACATCCTGCATCTGGATCGCGACGGAGCCGAAGAATCGGGCACCGATCAGACACGCGAAATCGTGGTGACGCAGAACGGCGAAGCCGGCTGGTTTTCGGAAAAATGCCATGATGCCAAATCAGTATCCGGGCGAAACAACCGGCCGTCCAGCCCTAGAAGCAAGTCAATCGCGGCTGCGTGAAGTCGCCACACCCAATCGCCCGACCCGATAAACAAGGTGACAGCGATCGCCGGTTTCCTGTAACGACTGAAGTCATGGGACGATCCTTATCGATCCGGCACCGATGGGTTAACTGGCTTGCGGCAGTCGCAATTCTGCTGCAAAGCGTCGTTCCTCTCGTCCATCGCCCGGTCGATTCGGCTCCGACCGGTTGGGGGCCGGCGCTTGCCAGTTTCTGTCAGGCTCCGGGCAGTACAGCGCCGCAATCGCCCGATGACGGCAAGGCGCCGCTGCATAAGATGCAGCCCTGCAGCGTCTGCCAGACCCTGCAATTGCTCGGTACCGGCTTTATCCCGGCTTCGGCGCCCGCGGTGGGGCAACCAATTCTGGTTGCCGGCGGTTACGCGGATACGCGAACGAGCCCGAGCGGTAGTTACCAAACCTCATCAGCCCAGGCTCGCGCACCACCCCTGACAATCTGACCCGACACGCCGTCGCCGCCCGCGCGCAATCCGATTTTGTCGGCATTGCTTGCGAGCGGCTTCTATCGATTCAGAGTTTCAGGATGTTGCCATGACCTATTCGTTTCGCAGGCTTTCGTTTTCTGCGGGCCTCGCTGTTGCGCTCGCTTCCGTTCCCACGGTCAGTTTCGCCTGCGCCTGTGGCTGCGGTATTTTTGATGTCGGCATCGGCACGATGATGCCGACTGATTCGGAGTCCGGCTTTTCCGTTTGGGGCCGATACTCCTACATGAACCAGAATCAAAATTGGGAAGGCGGTTCCAAAGCAAGTGCGGCCGACAATGGAGACAAGGAGATCAACACCAGCTTCTATACCGTCGGCGGCATGTATATGATTAATCCCAGTTGGAGCGTGATGGCGGAGCTGCCCACCTATAACCGCCATTTGACAACGACCGACGATGGTACCGTCTCTGGGGCAGCAGGCAGTATCTATACCGGGAAGATCTTCGATCTCGGCGATATCCAGATCACGGGGCTTTATACGGGCTTCTCAGAAGACATGTCGACCGGTGTCAGCTTCGGCATCAAACTGCCGACCGGCAATTATACGGGCCCGACTGGAGCGCTTGGCGGGACGGAATTCGACCGCGACAGTCTGCCCGGCACCGGCAGTACCGATCTCATGATTGGCGGCTATCACGTCGGAGCGCTGAACGAAGATGGCTCGCTCGCCTATTTCACGCAATTGCGCTATCAGTTCGCGATCGCGACGCGCGAGGATTATCGGCCTGGCAACGAGCTCGACGGAGCGGTCGGTGCGACCTATAATTTCGGCGAAGTAGGCGTGTTCTCCAAGGTGGCGCCAGTGCTCCAATTCCTTGGTAGCTACCGAATGCACGACACGCTTGCCAACTCCGATCCGCTTAACTCGGGTTATCACCGCGTGCTAGTCGCGCCTGGCCTCGAGGTAAGGTTGAATCACGTCCGTATCTATGCCGATTTCGAGAAAACCGTCTATCAGTACACCAATGCGGCATCAAGCCCGGCGATCGAGGGTACGTCCGGGCAGCTTACGGCATCGACCCTCTACAAACTGCAAGTGGCCTATGATTTCTAGCGTGACCTGGGCTAGGCTCGGCTCCATCACGGTAGGAGGCGGGCCTAAGAATGGAGCGACAGACGGATAGGGGGCCGGCGTTCATTTGGGGCGCAACCGGTCAAAGCCGGGTGGTGAAGCCGATCCTGGAGGCGCAGGGCTATCGGATTGCCGGCATATTCGACCGGGATGCGTCATTGCCGCCCCCCTATCCCGATGCGCCATTTCTGGGTGGTTGGGACGCCTTAATGGCGTGGCTTCAAACTCAGCCAAGGCCGCTATCGTTCCTGGTTGCGATCGGTGGCGGCAAGGCCGGCCGCGATCGGGTGGAACTGTCAGAGCGGTTCGTTTCGATGGGGCTTAGCCCCTGCGACGCCGTGCATCAGAATTCATGGGTCGCCGCCAGCGCCAGGATCGGCACAGGTTGTCAGATCATGACGAACGCGGTGGTGTCGGAAATGGCCAGCGTCGGGGACTATTCCATCATCAATACATCAGCCGTGGCGGATCACGACGACCAGCTCGGTCGTGGCGTGCATTTGATGCCAGGTGCCACTTTGTGCGGTGAGGTTATTGTCGAAGACTTTGTGACGATCGGCGCCAATGCTACGGTCCTGCCGCGCCTGCGGATCGGCAGCGGGGCGTTTATCGGCGCCGGCGCGGTGGTGACGCGCGACGTGCCGCCGGCGGTGACGGTGGTTGGCATCCCAGCCCGGATCATTGACCATCCTTGAAGATTGCTGCATTACGATCGCCTCAACAGAATTGTGATAGAGCGGATGAACGTCCAGCCGACCCCAAGCATTGTGCCACTTCCCACGGATCGTATTCCGATTGCGGGTCCTTGGATCACCGATCTGGAAATTCGCTATGTGACCGATGCTGCCACGACCGGTTGGTATGCCACGGCCAATGATTGGATTATCAGGTTCGAGAAGCTCTACGCGCAGGTGACCGGCAGGCGCTTTGCGGTTGCCCTGCCATCCTGCACGGCCGGTCTGCATCTCTCGCTTGCAGCACTTGGCGTTGGGCCGGGGGATGAGGTGATCTGTCCGGAATCGACATGGATCGCGACCTCGGCCCCCATCTCCTATGTCGGCGCTACGCTGGTAACGGTGGATATTGAGCCTGATAGCTGGTGCGCTTCCGCCGCATCGATCGAACAGGCAATCACGCCGCGCACCAAGGCGATCATCGTCGTCGATCTCTACGGCAATATGCCCGATATGGACGCGATCCTGGATATTGCCGCTCGGCACGGCATTCCAGTGATTGAGGACGCTGCTGAGGCTGCCGGTGCTGTCTATAAGGGCCGGCCCGCCGGATCGTTCGGCACGACCAGCGTGTTCAGCTTCCACGGTTCCAAGACGCTGACGACGGGCGAGGGCGGCATGCTGCTGACCGATGACGAGCCCTTGTATCGGCGCATCCTCATTCTGCGCGATCACGGGCGCGGGCCGAACGACTTCCGCTTCTTCAACCAGGAAGTCGGCTTCAAATACAAGATGTCGGCAATGCAGGCAGCGATGGGGGTGGCGCAACTGGAGCGCTTGCCCGAGCTGGTCGAGCGCAAGCGGGCGATCTTCGGTTGGTATCGGGATCGGTTGGCTCATATAAACGGCCTGACCCTGAATAGCGAAGCGCCCGACGTCACCAATGTCTATTGGATGGTCACGGCGGTTTTTGACGCCGCACTCGGCATCAAAGGGGAGGCGGTGCAGGAGGCGCTCGCCAAGCATCGGATCGACACCAGGCCCTTCTTCCATCCGCTGACCGCACTACCGGCTTATGTCGATCTTCCAGGACGCGAGCAAGCCCCCGAACGAAACAAGGTCGCCTATAGCATCGCACCGCGCAGCCTGAACCTGCCCAGCGCGTTGACGCTCACCGAGCCGCTGGTTGATCGGGTTTGCAAGACACTTGAACAAATACTCGCCGCTGGCGTGTAGCCTGCGTGACTAACCAGCATCCGGGGCAAGGCCAAGACGGCTCTGCTTGCCCCAACTGCGCCGGCCGGTCAGGAAGACCAGCCAGCCGAGGCTGGCGCCGGTATGGCGCAGAATCTGGAAGCTGAAAGGCTCCGCAAAGGCAGCCAGCAGCGCGTAGCCCAGATGGCTCAGCCGGCGGTCGCCGACCCAGCGCCCATAGAGGTGCACCGACCAGAGCTGGAAGGCGAGGTCGATGGCGATCTTACCCCCCATGAGGCCGGCCACCAAGCCGACCACGGCGAACCGGCCCGTCAGGATGTAGAAGATCAGCAGGACGAGCGCGGCTAGGCCGTAAATAGGCTGGAACGTATCGATTGCCTTGACCGGCAGCATGGCCAAGCCGAGCCAGCCATAGCGCCTGTTCCCGACCATATCGCGATACCAATATTGCGTCTGCAGGAAGCCGCCAAACCATCGACTGCGTTGGCGCAGGAAGGCTGGCACGGTTCCGGGTGCTGTGGTGCGCGCCCGCGCATTTCCCAGCACGCGCGTGCGGCAGGGAAGGTTGTGCTGGACTGCATAGCGACGCAAACGATGGATCATCTCGTAATCTTCGACCAGGCAATCAGGATCAAAGCCGCCCACCGCTATCACCGCGTCGCGTCGGAAAGCAGCGAAGGCGCCGGAGATCAGCAGCAGGCTGTTCACCTGCATCCAGGCAAAGCGCGACAGGAAATTGCGGATATATTCATAGGTCTGAAACCAGGCGAAGAACCGCCCGCCGATCGTTGCGCCGCAAACCGGGGTCAGCACACCGGTCGCTGCGACTAGATCGGGCTCCGCGCGGAACGCGTCGCGCATGGCGGCGATCGCCCCTGCATCCAGCACGGTATCGGCATCGACCGTCAGGATCGTCTCCGCCGTTACCACGGCCAAGGCGGCGTTCAGCGCTCTCGCCTTGCCGCCATGGGGCAGGCGCAGCCACCGCAGAGTGGGGTAGGATTGGCTTGCCGCGCTCAGATCGCCTGGAGCTGGCGGTGCAATACCGTATTGGATGTGGAGCAGGTCGGCGGTGCCGTCGCTCGAACCATCATCGGCGATAAGGATTTCGTCGGGCGGATCGGATTGGCCGAGCAGCGCCGCCAATGTGATCGGCAATACCGCCGCCTCGTTATGGGCGGCGACGATCACGCCAACTGTTCCCCGCGTTTTCGCGAGCGGAGTTGGTTGAATGTGGGGCGGGCGGGTGAGTTTCCACGTGCCGACGGCGACGAAGGCGAGCAGTAGCGTGTCGTAGACGATATAGATGACGCCAACCGACCAGGCGAAAATCCCCTGCAACAGGAAGGAAGAGACAAAGGCGACGAGCCATAGAGAGGCGACGGCGCCATGTATCGCGACACTCGCCAGCGGCGTCGGGGGTGGCGACAAGCGGGGTGACGCGGCGCGACGTGCCGAATCCAGAGAAGGCATAAGGGGTTTTCCGATCACCAGTAACCAAGGCCGTGCGTGATAATTAACATCGGGCGTGCAAGCGCGTTGCCAAGTACCGGGGAGGCATCCAAAATGAAGCGGCACTCCAGGCTGCACAGGGCAACATCAACAATGACGCGTTTCACAGCCGCAAGCCCGCCTCCAGCCACGCCGACCGAGCATCCATGACATTGAATTCCAACACTGCTCCCGGCGGGCTGGCGATCTGCATCCCGACCTATAATCGCGCCGAAATTCTGCGCGAGACATTGGCTCATTTAGCGGAGAATCATGACTTATTTGAGGAAGTTGTGATCTGCGACAACGCGTCGCCCGACCATACGCAAGCCGTCGTCGAGGAAATGCGAGGTGAATTCGGGCGCCTTTTATATATTCGCCATTCGACGAATATCGGCGGTCCGCGCAACTATAATGCGGCTCTGTCTCAGTCGCGCTGCCAATATCAGTATCTCCTATCGGATGACGATCGCTTAGCACCGGATGGCGTGCTTGCAGCTGTACGGCGATTGAACGATGACCCCGATGCCGTGGCGGTCTATGGCGGTTATGAAGCGATGGACGAAGCGGGCGCGGCGTCGGTCAATCCGCATGTGACGGAACCGACCCGTTATACCTCCGCCGATCGGTTTCTGATGCTCCAGCGGCACCTGTTGTTGTGGCATCCGATCATGCGGACGGAGGCATTTCAGCGGTATTGCTTCTATGACGATCGGAGCTGGGGTTATTGGCGCCTCATCGATCAGCTCTTGACCGTCGGGTCGATCTGGGTTCTGCCGGATCATTTTTATCGCCATCTGCCGACGCCGGGCCGCCTCGAGTCGTCGGCCGTGCAGGCTTGGTTCCAGGAATTTCATCGCTCCGATTGGGAACTATATCTTTCCCGGCTGGCCGTCGGACCTGAGCATGTGCCGTTGGTCGCGCAATTGGTGACGGCGCGTCTCGACAGCATCATGGGGAACGCGCAGAACTGGGCACGCGCTCTCGACCTGCCCTTGACCGAGCGTAATTTCATTCTCCGACGCCGGGCCTATGGCAATCGTGCACCGGATGCTGAGCGTGAATGGGAAGGGCGCGCTCTGATCGCCGCCGGTCTGGCGCGCGCGGCCGAGCAATTGATGGTGACCGGCGCCAAACGCGTCTTCGTCGAACGCGGTGCTATGAACCTGTCGATTCTGATCGGCCGGCTCGAAGCGGCGTTGCCTGGAGTGGCTTTTCAAGGCGCTGACCGCGCAACACTGATCCAGCAACCCGCCGAGACAATGGATGCCCTGATTGCTGAAGATTGGACGTTATTCGAGGGACGAGTACGGGCGGGCGAGGTGGATCGCCAAGTTTGTCGGATTTCCTGGGCGGATATGGTGGCGAGCGTGCGCCTGAGCGAGGATAGAGGCTCTCGCATCCTGCACGGACCAGATGGAACATCCCATCTGGTCCGTCTTTGATGGTATCGGGGATGCCGTCAATGCTACCCGACCTCGCCATCTGCATT
>CAIZEE010000111.1 GCA_903931835.1 uncultured Elstera sp. | reverse complement strand
CGCGACCGCGACGGCGAACTTCGCGGTTTCTTCAATTCCTGCCGCCACCGGGGGGCGCAGATTTGCGAGAACGGGGCCGGCAAATCGGCCAGGTTGGTCTGTCCCTATCATCGCTGGACCTATGATCTGTCGGGCAAGCTCGTCCACGCGGGGCGCATGGGCGAGGATTTCCAGCCAAGTGACCACTCGCTGAAGCCGATCCATGTCGAAGTGGTCGCCGGCACGGTCTATGTCTGCTTGGCCGACACCCCGCCGCCGATCGACGAGTTCCGCGCCAAGTTCTCGCCGTTGATGGCCTCCCACGACATGACCAAAGTGAAGGTCGCAGCCCAGAATACGCTGGTTGAGAAGGCCAACTGGAAGCTGGTCATGGAGAATGCACGCGAGTGCTATCACTGCGCATCCGGTCATCCGGAGCTGGCGATGGTATTTCCGGCCGAAGTGTCAGGGCATTTCTCCGACGAAGAAGGACGGATGGAGCGTTTCATCGACCGGATGAGCCAGGCAGGCTTGGCCTCGGGTCCGGTCGAGGGCGCCTGGTGGCAGGCGACCCGCTTTCCGTTGCGCGAAGGCAGCTTCACCATGACGCAGGATGGCAAGCCGATGGTCCGTCGCCTCCTGAACAGCACCGATGACGGCAATATCGGGTCGCTGCGTTGGGCGCTGGAGCCGCATAGCTTCAGCCACGCGATGAGCGATTACATTTTTACCTTTTCGGCCTATCCGGTGAGCCCTGAGGAAACCATCGTCGTTTCGAAATGGCTGGTCCATGAAGACGCGGTCGAGGGTGTCGACTACGATGCCGACAAACTGATCAATCTGTGGAACGTGACCAATCTGCAGGATCGCGCTCTGGCTGAAAACAATCAGCGCGGCGTGAATTCGATCGGCTATCAGCCGGGGCCCTATTCGGTCGAGGCCGAATCCCTGGTAAGGCGCTTCGTCAACTGGTATTGCGCAACAGCCAAAGACTTTGCCAGCGCTGCAGGCCGATAATGACCACTGACCCGAAAGACAACCAGCGCGGCTTCGCCAGGGAAACCAACGCCGTCGGCGGTGGCTACGACGCCCACGCGCATGGCGGATCGGTCAAGCCGCCCGTTTTCATGACATCGACCTTCGTCTATCCGAGCGCCCAGGCGGCCAAGGACGTGCACGAGGTGTTTTTCGGTACGCGCCCAGCCCGTCCGGGCGAGGCGCAGCCTTATATCTATTCACGGCTGGGTCACCCCAATCTCAGCATCCTCGAAGCGCGGTTGGCGCTGCTGGACGGCGCCGAGGCGGCTGCCTGCTGCAATAGCGGCATGTCGACGATCTCAACTGTCCTGCAAACGCTCCTCCAGCCGGGCGATGTTGTGCTGCATAGCCGCCCGCTCTATGGCGGCACGGATCTGTTGATCAACACCCATCTCCACCGCTTTGGCGTGAAGGCTGTGGCGATCGGCGATGCGGTTGATCCGGCATCGGTCCGCCACGCGGCAGAAGAGGCCATGCGGCTCGGCCCGGTCGGCGTCGTCATGATCGAGTCGCCGGCCAATCCGACCAGCGCCATCGCCGATATCGCGCTGGCAGTCGAAGTCGCGAAGGAAATCAGTGCACGCCAGGACCGCAAAGCGGTTGTCGTCGTGGACAACACGTTCTTAGGCCCCTTCCAGCAGAACCCGATCGCGCTTGGCGCTGATCTCTGCATCACGTCGCTGACCAAATACGCCGGCGGGCATAGCGATCTTTTGGCCGGCGGCGTCAGCGGTTCGGCCGAGTTGGTCGGACGCGTCAAGCAGCTGCGCACCTTTCTCGGCAGCCATCTCGATCCCTACACATGCTGGCTGGTCACGCGCTCGCTCGAGACGATGCATATTCGGACCGAGCGTGCGGGCAGCAATGCGCGGGCGATTGCGGAATTCCTGCGCGGCCATCCCAAGGTCAAGTCGATCCTTTATGTCGGTTTCCTCGAAGAGGGGACGAAAGCGGCTGAAGTCTTTGCCCGGCAATGCCGGGGTGCGGGCTCGACCTTCTCCTTCCGCATCAAGGGCGGCGAGGCAGAGGCTTTTCGCATGCTCGATCGGCTGCGGGTCATCCGCATGGCGGTCAGCCTGGGCGGTACCGAAACCTTGATCTGCCACTCGGCCTCGACCACCCATTATGCAGTGCCGCGCGAACGGCGCGAGGCAGGGGGGATTGATGACGGCACGCTGCGCATGTCGGTCGGCATCGAGCATATTGACGATCTGATCGCCGATCTCGCCCAAGCGCTGGACGCGATATGACCCAGAAATTCGACCCGAAATCGATCGCCGGCAAATTTCCGCTCCCCGAGCTTACGACCGATCTTCTGGTGGTCGGCGCCGGTCCGTCCGGTGTTGCCGAGGCGATCAAGGCTGCCAAGGCGGGGCGGACAGTGACGCTGGTCGACGAAAACCCGGTTGCCGGTGCGCTGATGGGCATGGATGTGCCGCTGTTTTACGGCCAACGGATGACTGCTGCGGTTCAGAACAAGGAACGCATGGTCGAGCAGGTGCTGGCCTCGAATGCGGCGCTCGAAGAGGCGTTCGAACTCGGCGTTGACGTCCAGCTTGGGGTCTATGTCTGGGGCGCCTTCGTTAATGGGCCGGGTGTGCAATCGCTCCCCTGCAACGTTGCCGGTCTGGCGGACGAAGAACGCAGCTGGATGCTGGGTTTCTCCGAGATCGTCGTCGCCGCCGGTGCGCGCGATCTCGTCCTGTCCTTTCCCGGTATCGAACAGCCGGGCTGCATGGGGGCGGTGGCGCTGGCAGCGCTGCTCAGCCGCTATGACGAATTCAGCGGGCGGCGCATCGTTATTTTGGGCTCTGGCACGCTGGCGCTGGAGACGGCGCTGAAGGTACTGGATAGCGGTCGTGAGGTTGCGGCCCTCGTCGAAGTGCGGGGCGAGGCGCAAGGTCCGGCCGAGCTCGTTGCCGCCGTCCGGGCACGCGGTGTCGAGATCCTGACGACACACGTTATCGTCGAGGCTGTGACCAATCCGCTCGACGGCGTCGAGGCGGCAGTGCTGATCGCCGTCGACCAGGCCGGCAAGCCCGTTCCAGGCACCGAACGCCGAATCGATTGTGACACGATTTGCCTGGCGGTCGGCAGCGTGCCCAACGTCGAATTGCTCGATATCTTGGGCTGCAAGCTGGCGCCGCGCGGCGATCTTGGCGGCCATGTGCCGGTGTTGGACGCAGACGGGCGCACGAGCGTTGCCGCTGTCCGAGTGGTCGGCGCGTCGGGCGGTGTCGCGCAGGATAACGACGCCTTTGCCTATCGCCTCGACTGGATGCGGGCATTGCTGGAGGTGGGCGGGCTTGGTGTCCATACCTGCCTGTGTGAGGAGGTCACCCGCGCCGAATTATTGGGTGTCCAGCCGCCGCGTTATCTGGGGTGTGCGTCGAACAAGGTGGCGGCACTCAGCTTGGATAAGATGCTGGAAGGCGGCCCGGCCAATCACGACCAGATGAAGCGATTGACCCGCGTCAGCATGGGCGCCTGTCAGGCACGGCGCTGCCGCGAACAGGTCGCCCTGCTGTTAGCCATTGCGTCGGGCAAGTCGGTTGCCGAGATCCCGCTGGCCGGCTATCGCGCACCGGTGCGCCCGCTGCCGCTCAGCGTGCTGTCGGACGATCAGGAAACCCAGGCGATGCGGGACGATTGGGATGTTTGGTTCGGCATTGCCACGCAATGGGTGCCCTATGACGATATCGGCACCGAGCGCGAAGCGCGCTACGGCGATAATATGCATCTTTAAGGGCCACTGAGATGACATCGGCAAAGGGCGCTACAGTTGTCGTAATCGGCGGAGGGGTGACCGGCCTCAGCGCTGCGTGGTGGCTGGCGCGCTCCGGCCTTGATGTCCTCGTGATCGATAAGGGTATTGTCGGCTGGGAGGCATCGGGCCGCAACGGCGGTGGCGCCACCCATTATCAAAGTCCGCTCTTCCTCGAAGAGCAGCGTCTGTGGCCGCAGATGGATGAGCTGCTGGGCTATCCGACCGAATATCAGCGCGAACGGATCATCGTTTCGCTGACCGAGGCGCAGCAGGCGCGTTTCCGTCGCATGGCCGAAGTCGGACGCGCCATGGGTTTCGCTGCGGATGAGCTTGACGCCAAGCAACTGCGCGAACTCGTGCCGCTGACCGGCGATAACGTCAGCGGCGCCATCTATTTCCATTTCGGCGGCCACGCCAATCCTCAGCGGACCGTCCAGGCCTATGCCTGGGCGCTGCAGGATTTGGGCGGACGCGTGCTTCAGCACACTACCGTGACCGGCTTCACCATGGCGGGTGGCAAGGTCACCGGCGTTGAAACCAGCCGGGGGCATTTCGCCCTCGATCATCTGGTGATCGCGGCCGGACCGCAGGGTGGCCTGTTGGCCGCGCAGATCGGTATCGATTTCCCGCTGGCCTCGGCGCGCGCCGAGATGATTGTGACAGAGCCTCTGCCCTTGATGCGGATCGGTGGCGTCGAT
>CAIZEE010000110.1 GCA_903931835.1 uncultured Elstera sp. | reverse complement strand
TGACTGGAGTTCAGACGTGTGCTCTTCCGATCTCATAGGCGCGGCAGGCATCGGGCGAGAGAATGGCCGCCTTGCGCGCGGCAACGGCCAGATCGGCGTCGAGCACACCGACCGGATCATCCGCCGACATGCCGGCCAGGACATCGCGCGGACCCGTGACATCATAAGCGGCGACCGGCAGGCCGGAGGCGAGCGCTTCCAACAGTACCAGCCCAAACGTATCGGTCCGGCTGGCAAAGACGAAAACGTCGGAGGCCGCGTAATGCCGCGCCAGATCCTCACCGATATGGGCGCCGGCAAACACCGCTTCCGGGTAACGGCGCTTCAATTCCCCCATCAGTGGACCGTCGCCGACGACGAGCTTGGTTCCGGGCAAATCGAGCGCGAGGAACGCCTCGATATTTTTCTCAACCGCGACCCGGCCGACATAGAGATAGATCGGGCGCGGCAGGTGCTTCAGCGCATCCGGCACATCGTCGCCGCGCGGCCTGAACAGCGCCGTGTCGACACCCCGCGTCCAGCGCGCCAGATTGGTGAAGCCATGCGCGCGCAATTCCGCTTCAAGGCTCGGCGTCGCCGTCATCGTGCGCATCGCGGAGCCATGAAACCGCCGAAGCCAGCGATAGGTCCAGCCTGGCGGGATAGCAAAACGGGCCTGGACGTATTCAGGAAATTTGGTGTGGAACGAGGTGGTGAACGGGGCTTGTCTACGCAGACAGTAGCGCCGGGCCGCCATGCCGAGCGGCCCTTCCGTCGCGATATGGATCGCATCGGGCGCAAATTCGGTCAGCAGGCGTGCAACCTTGCGCCCGGGCAGGATGGCGAGCCGAATTTCCGGATAGGTCGGACAAGGTATCGTGCGGAACCGATCTGGGCTGATTACCAGCAGTTCGTGGCCGGCCTCAACCAGCTTGCCGCGCACGGTGTCGAGCGTGCGCACGACTCCATTGATTTGCGGATACCAGGCATCCGTCACAATTGCGATGCGCATTAGGAGGGAACAGGCTCCGCTTTTTTGGCTGATTGCAGGCGCCAGTCATAGATTTCCTGAGCATCGGCCCAGTGCAGGATTTCCAGCCTTCCGTCGAAATGCTCGACGAGTGCCGTGCAGCTTTCGACCCAGTCGCCGTCATTGCAGTACAGGATACCGCCGATATCGCGGATTTCGGCATGGTGAATATGGCCGCAAACGACGCCCTTGAAGTCGCGCCGCCGCGCCTCATCCGCCAGCGCGTCTTCAAAATGGCTGATGAACTCTACCGCGTTCTTCACCCGGCCCTTCAGATAAGCGGACAGCGACCAGTATCGTAAACCCATCAGCCGGCGGCCGAAATTGAACCAATGGTTCACCGTCAGCATCACATTGTAGGCCCAGTCGCCGAGCAGCGCCAACCACTTGGCATAGCGCACCACGCCGTCGAACTCGTCGCCATGGATGACCAGATAGCGTTCGCCCTTGGCGGTCACATGCACCGCCTCGGAAGACACCTGGATGCCGCCGAACTGCATATCGACATAGTCGCGCAAAGCTTCGTCGTGATTGCCGGGAATATAGGTGACTTTGGTGCCCTTGCGCGCCTTGCGCAGAACCTTCTGGATCACGTCGTTATGGCTTTGCTGCCAATACCAGGATTTGCGCATGCGCCAGCCATCGACGATATCGCCGACGAGGTACAGATATTCCGACTCATTACAGCGCAAGAAATCCAAAAGTATCTCTGCTTGACACCCCCTGGTTCCCAAGTGGATGTCGGACAAAAATATCGTCCGGTAATGACTGACAGCAGTGCCGTTATCTGTAGTTCCCAGATCCACTTTCAAAACCCTTGGCGAGAGTTTTTCGGCTTACCATTGTGAAATACCAGATTTTGACTGAAGGTGGATGACAAACCGCTTATCTTGTATCAATCTTCACTGATCCGACTCATATTTGTAACTAAACTTTCATCACTTATAAGGCCCTCTACTTTCCGAAATGCCCTCATCACTTCCCATGACTGCATCTGGTTTGGCAGCACACGGTCCGACCGGCATCGACGCTGACCTGCGATCGCTGACCGTCATCGTCAACCCGACCGCACGTCGCGTCCGGTCGGGTGGCCTGGACGGCGCACTCGCCCGGCTATGCGTCGGTGCGCGCGTCACCATGCTGGAAACCGCACAACGCGGCGATGCGGAGGCGATGACCCGCGCGGCCCTGGCCACCAAGCCCGATGCGATCGTCGCGGCCGGCGGCGACGGAACGATCAATGAGATTATCAACGGCATGGCCGGAAGTCCGGTCCCGCTCGGCATCCTGCCGCTCGGCACCGCCAACGTGCTCGCGGCGGAAATTGGGTTGCCTACCAATCCGGTGAAAGCGGCGGAAGTCATCCTGGATGGCCGCACGCGGCCGATTCATCTCGGCGAGTGCAATGGCAGGCTGTTCGCGATGATGGCCGGTATCGGCTTCGATGCGCGGGTGGTGCAGGCGGTCAGCCCCGCCCTGAAGCGCCGGCTAGGCAAGACCGCCTATGTGATCGAAAGCCTGGCTGAGCTCGGCCGCCACCGCCCAACCGAATATCGCGTGTCTGTCGATGGCGGCCCCCCTCAGACCGCCGGCACGGTGATCATCGCCAACGGCCATTATTACGGCGGGCGCTTTATCGTCGCCCCCTCCGCCCGGCTCGATTCGGCTGATCTTTATGCGTGCTTGTTCGAGCATGGCAGCCGCATCGACGCGCTTGGGTATTCCGCCGCGATGGTGCTGGGCGCCTTGCGCTTCCTGTCCAGCGTGTCGCGGCAGCCGGCGCGCATGATCCGCGTGGAGGGGCCAGAGGGCGAACCGGTTCAGGCCGATGGCGACATTATCGGCTATCTACCGATCGAGGTCAGGGTAGCGGCGTCGACGCTCACCATTATCGCGCCCGAGTGACGGAACATTCCGGTTATTAAGCTGTTTGCGATATGAGGCGGAGTAGCGATAGAGTGGCCCGCACGCTGGTATTCAAGGGTCCCTATGCCTGATTCCGCTAACGATCCGTTTCACGAGCCGCCCACAAGCGATCTGCGCCGGGTCGGCGTCCATCCTGATCACTGGTATCCGCTCGCCTGGTCGCACGAGGTCAAGCCGGGCAAGACCTATGCAGCGCAATTCGCCGGTCAGCCGATCGTGCTGGTGCGCCCCGAGGAGGGCCCGGTTTTCGCATTGGAGGATCGCTGCGCGCATCGCCAAGTGCCGCTGTCGGAGGGCGTCGTCAAGGGCTGCTCTCTGCGCTGCTGCTATCACGGCTGGACCTATGACGCGCAGGGTGCGTGCATCGACGTGCCCTATCTCGGCAAGAACAAGCTGCCCAATGGCGTCCGCGCCTATCCGGCGCGCGAACAGGACGGGCTGATCCTGATCTGGCCGGGCAAGCCCGAGGCCGTCACTGAATTGGGGCCGCTTGGCGCTGCCAGTGATAAGGCGTTCAAGACGCGGCGTTTCGGCCGGAAAGTGCATTGCCACTACACCTTCATGCACGAGAATTTGATGGATATGAACCATCAGTTCCTGCATCGCCGCCAGATGGGCTCGATAGCGCCCCGTTATCTCGGCCGGCGCATGGGCGATGACTGGCTGGAGATCGATTACAGTTTCGCGCGCACCGGCGGCAAGCAGCCGCTGGGCGAGGCGGTTATCCTGGGCAAGCGGCGCGGTGCATCGGAAAAACCGCATTTCCACGATCTGATGACGATCCGCACGGAATACCCCTATCAGACCTTACGGATCTGGACGTCGAGCGAAGAGCCGGTGATGAGCCTGTGGATCGCCTATACGCCGATTGATGCGGAGCAGAAATATAACCGCACGTTCGGTCTGCTATCGGTCCGCCGGCCAAAAATCCCGCTAATCATCGACATGGCCTGGCCGGCCTTAGTCTGGTTCACTGAGCGGATTTTCGCCGAGGATCGCCGAATCGTCGAAATGGAACAGGCGGCCTATGACCGCCAGGGCGCCGACTGGAACCGCGAAGTCTTCGCCCCGATCCGCGATCTGAGGCAATTGCTAGCCGCCAACGGCCGCCCCCTGACCCCCACAGCGACGCCGTAGCACTCGTTCCCCATCAATCATCTTCCCCTCTCCGCCCTGGGGGCGGAGAGGTCGGGTGAGGTGGGGGTAGATAGGTGAACATCGCGGGGTGCTGTTATTAGTCCGGGTTGGCAAAGATTTGCGCCTCGCACTCGGAATCCCCCACCTCACCCAGCCTCTCCGCCCCACCGGGGCGGAGAGGGGTAAGAGCTAAAAACTAACTTCCCGCCAGCGTCAGCCCCTCGACACGGACCGTCGGCGCGTCGATGCCGGAGCGGAATTCCAGGTCGTTGGCCGGCGTCATGTTCAGATACATGTCCTTCATATTGCCGGCGATGGTAACCTCGCTGACCGCATAGGCGATCTCGCCACCCTCAATCCAGAACCCAGCCGCACCCTGGCTGTAATCGCCGGTAACGCCGTTGACGCCGGAACCCATCAGATCGGTTACGTAGAAGCCGCTGTCGATATCGCTGATCAGCTCCTCCGGCGTGACGGCGCCCGCCTCCAAATACAGATTGCTCGGGCTTGGGCTCGGCGGGGAAGAGGTGCCGCGGCTGGCATGACCGGTCGACGGCAGGCCGAGCTGGCGGCCGGAGCGCAGATCGAGCAGCCAGGTCTGCAGTACGCCGCCCTCGATGATATGGCGGCGCTTCGGCGCCAGGCCCTCGCCATCGAAGGGGTGGGAGCGCAAGCCGCGCGAGCGGTACGGATCGTCGATGATGTTGATATGCGCGCCGTAGATTTGCTGACCCATCTGATCTTTGAGGAAACTGGTCCCGCGTGCGATGGCGGGACCGCTGATCGCACCGGCGAGGCTGCGCACCAGCAAGCCCGCGACCCGGCGATCGAACACGATCGGCACTTTCTGCGTCGGCACCTTGCGCGGGTTGAGCCTGGCCACCGCCTTTGCCCCGGCGCGCGTACCCAAGGATTCCGGGTCTTGCAGATCAGCGCCATGGACGGCCGAGGAGAACTCGTAATCGCGCTCCATCGACACGCCCTCGCCGGCCAGCACCACGGCACTCAAGCCATGACGCGTCACCTGATGCTCGCCGGAGAAACCGTTCGAGGTCGCCAGCACCACCCGACTGCGGCTCCAGCCTGCCTCCGCCCCTTCGGAATTGGTGACGCCGGGCACCGCCAGGGCGGCCTCTTCGGCCAGCTTGGCGCGCTTGACCAGCGTGTCGGTCGAGGGTTCGGCCTCGTCGACCGTGTCGAGATCAGGAAACAGGCGCGTCAGATCGCCAGGGTCGGCCAGACCGAGATGGGGATCCTCCGGCGCCAGTTTCGCCATTGAGACGGCGCGTTCGACCAGCTCGGTTAGCGCCTTTGACGAAAAATCAGTCGAAGAGACGATCGCCTGACGCTTGCCGACCAGCACGCGCAGGCCGAGATCCTGGCCTTCCGATCGCTCAATCTTCTCCTGCGCGCCAAGGCGCTGGGCGATCGACATGGATATGCCTTCGCTGAAGACAGAATCCGCCGCATCGGCCCCCGCCCGGCGGGCGCGATCGATCAGATCGGACAGAAGGGAAACCGGGTTGGTGTCAGGCATGATGGCTCCGAAATTGATGACGGCGGGGGTTCCCCGCTCATTGAACATGGGGATGGCGGGCGCGTAAACCCAGCCTCTATTTCCAGATCGGCCGCCCCGAACCGGGCAGGCCCAGATCCGGCCATTTCTGATCAATCAGATCGATCACGTCCTGGTCCATGCGGATCTGGCGGCCCCATTCGCGTGTCGTTTCGGTGCCGATCTTGGTTGTCGCATCGAGGCCGAGTTTGCCGCCGAGCCCCGATTCCGGCGAAGCAAAATCGAGATAGTCGATCGGCGTGCGCTCGACCAAAGTGATGTCGCGCACCGGGTCCATGCGGGTTGAGATCGCCCACATCACATCCTTCCAATCGCGCGCATTGATATCGTCATCCACGACGATGACGAACTTGGTGTACATGAATTGGCGTAAGTACGACCACACCGCCATCATCACGCGCTTGGCGTGACCGGGATAAGCCTTGCGGATCGAGACCACGGCGATGCGGTAGCTGCAGCCCTCGGGCGGCAGCCAGAAATCGACGATTTCGGGGAATTGCTGCTGCATCAACGGAATGAACACCTCATTCAGCGCCTGGCCCAGCACCGACGGCTCATCGGGCGGACGGCCGGTGAAGGTCGAGAGATAGATCGGCTTCTTGCGCATCGTCATCGCGGTGATCTGGAACACCGGGAAGCGTTCGACCGAATTGTAATAGCCGGTATGGTCGCCATACGGCCCCTCATCGCCGTAGTCCTCCAGGCTGACCAGCCCTTCGAGCACGATCTCGGCCTCCGCCGGCACTTTGAGCGGCACGGTCTTGCAATCGACCAGATCGACCTTGGCGCCGCGCAGCAGCCCGGCAAACTGGTATTCGGACAGCGTATCCGGCACCGGCGTCACGGCGGCGAGTATGGTACCCGGATCAGCGCCCAGCACGACCGCCGCCGGCAGCGGATCGCGATGCAGATTGCCCCAGCGCCGGTGATGCTGCGCCCCGCCGCGATGGGCGAGCCAGCGCATCAGCGTGCGGTCGCGCCCGAGCACCTGCATCCGGTAGATGCCGAGATTGAACGCATCCTCGCGCGCCCCGGTCGGCCCCTTGGTCACGACCAGCGGCCAGGTGATGAGCGGCGCCGGCTCCCCCGGCCAGCAGGTCTGGATCGGCAGCAATCCCAAATCGATATCATCGCCGGTCAGTACGATTTCCTGACACGGCGCCCGCTTCACCGTACGCGGCCGCATCGCCATCACGGTTTTCAGCAGCGGCAACATCTCCAGCGCCTCGCGCCAGCCGCCGGGCGGCTCCGGCTGACGCAAAAAGGCCAGCGTCTCTCCAACCTGACGCAATTCCGCAGGCGTGCGCTCCATGCCGAGCGCCACGCGATCCACCGTGCCGAACAGATTGACCAGCACCGGCATGTCCCAGGATTTGCCGCCTGCCTCGACGACGTTCTCGAACAGCACGGCAGGTCCCTGTTCCGCCAGCAGCCGCGTCTGGATTTCGGTCATCTCCAGCACCGGCGAAACAGGTGTTTTCACCCGCACAAGCTGGCCCTGGCTCTCAAGACGCTCAATGAAATCTCTCAAACTGGCATAAGGCATCGGCGCAGCACTCGGGCTCGGGAACATCAATTGCCGGACTGTATCGTCTCGCTGTCGAGAAATGCTATGCTTCTGGCAGAAGGCAATCGCGAGCGGCGGGAGAGACGGAGAGATGGCGAGCAGGTTCTGGGTGATCGGCGGTGATTATATCGACGACGCGTTCACGGTGATGCGCGAGGGATCGGAGGAAGAGAAGCTCGGACCCTATGGCAGCTACCCGCAGGCGCTGGAATGCTGGCAGGACCGCTCCTTCTCGACCATGGATAATTGCGCACGTCGCTACCGCATCGTCGAAGAGGCGCTGAAGGAAGCCGCCAAACGCTTTTGGGTGGTCGGCGGCGACTATGCCGATGCCGGTTTCAAGGAATTGCTGCCGGGCACCAAGGAAGAGCGCCTAGGCCCGTTCGAATCCTACAAGGAAGCACATGAATCCTGGCAGGACCGCTCATTCGCGACTATGGATAATTGCGCGAGACGGTATCGGATCGTCGAGGAGACGTCGGCCTAAACCTCCGCCGCCGCAGCCTCCAACTCCTTAGCCGCAATCGCGTCCCTCGCACTGCGCTTCAGCTTCTCGCTCGCCGATTTCAGCTGGCCGCAGGCCGCGAAGATATCGCGGCCGCGCGGTGTCCGGACCGGCGATGAATAGCCCGCCTGGAACACGATGTCGGAGAATTTCTGGATTGCCGCGTCGCTGGAGCATTCATAGGGCGCGCCCGGCCACGGGTTGAATGGGATCAGATTGACCTTGGCCGGAATACCCTTCAGCAGGCGCACCAGTTCCAGGGCCTCGGCCGGGCTGTCATTGATGCCCTTCAGCATGACGTATTCAAAGGTGATGCGCCGCGCGTTATGGGCGCCCGGATAGGTGCGGCAGGCGTCGAGCAATTCCTTGATCGGATATTTCTTGTTGAGCGGCACCAGCTCATCGCGCAGGTCGTCTCTGACGGCATGCAGCGAGATCGCCAGATTGACGCCAATCTCCGCACCGCAGCGCTGGATCATCGGCACGACACCTGAGGTCGACAGCGTGATGCGGCGCCTCGACAGCGACAGGCCTTCATGATCCATTGCGATCTTCAATGCTTTCGCGACATTGTCGAAATTATAAAGCGGTTCGCCCATCCCCATCATGACGATATTGGAGATTTTGCGGTTATCCTCGCCCTCGGCCGATTTCTGGCCGGTTTGCCAGTCATCGAGTCCGTCGCGCGCCAGCATCAACTGGCCGACGATCTCACCCGCGTCAAGATTACGCACCAGACGTTGCGTCCCGGTATGGCAAAACCGGCATGTCAGCGTGCAGCCGACCTGGGAGGAGACGCAGAGCGTTCCGCGATCCTCCTCCGGTATGTGCACCGTCTCGACCTCGTTGCCGTCCTTCAGGCGCAGCAGCCATTTGCGCGTGCCGTCGACCGATTTCAGATCGCTGGATGGCACGGGGCGGTCAAGCGTGTAACGTTCGGCAAGGCTTGCGCGAAAAGACTTAGCGAGGCTCGTCATCGACTGGAAATCGCGTGTGCCGCGATGATAAATCCAATGCCAAAGCTGGCGCGCGCGAAAGGCGGGCTCGCCGATGGCCTTCAGTTCAGCCTCCAGCTCTTCGCGGCTGAGGCCGATCAGGGGTATCAGTGCCTGGCTAGTCGCCTGAGGCTCGGACTCAAGGTTCAACACTGGGAGCGTCCCCGATCAAAAATAATGCGCCTGCTGACTCTGCCCACCCGACAACACCCTAAATTAACCGGCAGAGCGCGAGAGTATCGTCCCTGATGGTTCTGCAAACCGACATTTCGCTGGCCGATCTGGTTGCGCGGATCGCTGAGGCCGAGGACAGACAAGCCTTTGCGCTTCTCTTCCGGTATTTTGCGCCGCGCATCAAGGCCTATGTAATGCGCGCCGGCGCCGATTCAGCCGCCGCCGAGGAAATTATGCAGGAGGTGATGCTGACGATCTGGCGGCGGGCTGGGCAGTTCAACCCCGATCTCGCGGCGGTCAGCACCTGGGTCTTCACCATCGCGCGCAACAAGCGCATCGACGCCCTTAGGCGCGAGCGCTTCCCCGCAGCCGAGATCGAGACGCCGGTGATGGCGGATGCCGCCGACCGCGCCTTTGAGGACGCGGAGAACGGAACACGATTGCAGGCGGCGCTCAGAACCCTGCCGCCGACGCAATCAGCCTTACTTGAAATGGCGTATTTTCAAGATAAATCACATCACGCAATCGCCAACGAAACCAAGCTGCCGCTTGGCACGGTCAAATCACGGATACGCCTGGGGCTGAATAAACTGCGCGATGCGCTGAAGGATTAGCGAAGAATGCCTGAGCATCATATCGCCCATCCGATGTTGATGGACTATGCCGCAGGATCGATGGCCCAGCCGGTCGCGATGCTGATCGCGACGCATGTTGCCCTGTGCCCGGAATGCCGCGCCGAGGTCAGCCGCTTCGAAGCAATTGGCGGCGCGCTGCTGGACCAGATCGAACCGGCCGCGTTGACCGACGGCAGTTTTGACGTGGCCTTGGCCCGGCTCGACGCGCCCTACGAGCCCCACCCCGCCGCCACTCGGCCAGTATCCGTCCACTCCGTCAACCATGCATTGCTTTCCGATATCGCTGTCCTGCCGGAGCCGCTGCGGTCCGCGATTACCCAATCACCAGCTCGCTTGAGCTGGCGTCGCCGCGGCATCGGATTGCAGGAAATCGTTCTGCCGAGCGGCAACCCGACGATTCGCGCCTCGCTCCTGAAGATCAGCCCGGGCGCCAGCATGCCGGTCCATACGCATGGCGGCACCGAACTGACACTGGTGCTGGCCGGCGCTTTCCGCGACGCCGCCGGACATTATCAGCGGGGCGACGTTACGCTGGCTGATCGCAACATCAACCATCGGCCGGTCGCCGATGAGCAGGACGAATGCCTGTGCTTTGCCGTGGTCGATGGCGGTATTCGTCTGACTGGTATTTTTGGTCGCATCGCCAATCCGATGCTGCGGCTCTGATTATCAGAGCGGGACGCGCCCTGGGCGACGTCCTGATTTATCCCGCCATCAGGCGGTATCGGCTGGTCCCGTTAAAAGAGGGCTGCCGGAGCAGCCCTCCCCTAACAAATGGACGAAGGCTTCGAGGATCAGTGATCCGTTCCAGGAACGCATTGTGACATGATCGTCGTGCCAGCGATCTCCACCATAGAGACCACTTTCGCCAAGCGTAGGTTAGACACTGGATCACCTCCTTTCGAATGTTGTAGCCAACGACCGGACTGTACAAAAACCGAGTCCGCAACGCAACCAATTGTGTGTGCAATCGCGAAGTATCACTAGATTAGCCCGTAAACCCGTCTTAAACCGTCCTTCTGTAACGTTCGGATCGACCTGAGCGAATGGGTGGGGGATGGAAACCGGGCACGCCGAAGATCCGCCAATCGAAAAATCAAGGCGGCGTTTGCCAATTGTCGCCGTTCTCGCGCTGGGCTTCACCAGCCTGACCGTCCTGGCCGTGGCGGGTGCCCTGGTGCTGGGTCTGACCGACGCCGACCGGGTTACCAGGACTTTGCTGCGCGAGCGCGCGTCGGCCACCATCAATCACACCGTCGATGGATTGTTGGCGCATGTCGACCCGGTGCTGGATCTGGCGAAGCAGATCGGCGCCGCTGTCGGCAAAGATGCGTTCAATCCGGCCGACCCGGACGAGATGCGCTTCACCGTGCTGGGCGCCACCTCAGCCACGCCCCAGGTCGCCGCTATCGCGTTCGTCCATCCCGATTGCCATGTCGATCTATTCGAGCAGGGCATGGCGCGTTCCAGCCAGCCTAACTGGTCAACATCGGATGGATCCTGCCCGGCGCTCGACTGGGCGCGGCAAGAGACCGGGCTGCGTTGGCTCGCGCCGCATTACAATGAACATCTCAGGCGTTCGGTAATAGCGGTCGAGCAACCGCTACGCTCGCCACACGGGTTCGCCGGCACCGTCATTATCTCGATCTCGCTCGCCGAGCTGACGCATTTCCTGGAACAGAGCGCTGCCCCTGGACAATCGCCGTTCATCCTCTATGGCGCCGACAGAGTTGTAGCACCGGTCGTCCAAGCCGAGGCCGAACACATGCTATCGCTCGACCACCCGCTTTTGAGCCTTCAGGATGTCGGCGATCCGGTGCTGGCGCACCTCGCCATGGCCAAGCCCGAGCGCATGTCGGCGGAAGAGAACGTACCAGGCACCAAGGCTTTTCGCATCGCCATGCCCGACGGTGATATCCACGTCGCCTATAAGGAATTGGACGCCGGAACCGAGCAGCATTGGCGCGTCGGCACGCATTATCAGGGCTCGCTTAGCGCCGCCGAAATGCGGCAATTGAAGATCACGGCAGCCCTTGGCCTGTTGGTCTTACTGGCAGCGCTGATCCTGACACTGGCAGTCGGGCGCTGGCTCAGCCGGCCCTTGCAGGCGCTGGCGGCAGCGGCGGCCGAAATCGAAGGCCAGGAGTTTGAGACTTTCCAGCCGCTCCGCCACAGTCTGGTTGCGGAATTTGACAGAGCAGCCGGCGCCTTCAACGCGATGGTCGCGGGGCTGGTCGAGCGCGAACGGATAAGGCGGCTATTCGGACGCTACGTGCCGGCTGCGGTGGTCAAAGAGATGCTGGCGCAGACGGGCGACGTGCAATTGGGCGGGGAGAAGCGTGATGTCAGCCTGCTCTTCGCCGATATCGCCAATTTCACCACTGTATCGGAGGCGCTTGCCCCGGAAATCCTGGTCGAGCGGACCAATCTGTATTTTCAAGGCGTTGGCCGCATCGTCGCGGAGCACGGTGGGATCGTCGTCGATTTCATCGGCGACGGCACTTTCGCGATGTTCGGGGCACCCATCGTGCTGGAAAATCATACAAAGGCGGCGCTTGCGTGCGTGCGCGCTCTACACGACTTCACCGATCGCTTCGCGGCCACGCAAAGCTTCGGTCTAACCCGCATTGGCGTTCACAGCGGGGAGACGACAGTCGGCAATTTCGGCTCGACCGACCGGCTGAAATTCACCGCCATCGGCGATCTGGTGAACACGACCGCCAGGCTGGAGGGCGCCAACAAAGTGTTCGGCACGCTGATGCTGGCGGCATCCGACACAGTCGAGCGCGCCGGCGACACGCTCTGCCGGCCGGTCGGGCAGATGATCTTCAAAGGCAAGACCCACCCGCTTGCCGTGTTTGAGATACTCACCGAGGCGCCGGTTTGGCTGGAGGCTTATCGGCTGGCCTACACGCTGCTCGAGGCCGGCGATCCGGCAGCGGTGGAAGCGTTACGCGAGGTTTCCCGGCAAGCGCCCAATGATGGCGTCACTTCATCACTGCTTGCCCGCGCCGACGCCGGCGACCTGACAACCAAGATCGAACTGACGAGCAAATAGGCCTCTAATCTTCCCCTCTCCGCCCTGGGGCGGAGAGGCCGGGTGAGGTGGGGATGCGGGTTTATAGGCGAGGAAACGCTGGGCACTTGGCACTAGCGTCGGGGTAGCGTGGGTGCCGAACGGGATCGAGCTGGCCCCCACCTCACCCAGCCTCTCCGCCCCCGGGCGGAGAGGGGATTCGATGTCGAACGAGCGCTAATGCCGGAAATGGCGGATGCCGGTGAAGACCATCGCGGCGCCCCGCTGATCGGCGAGGGCGATCACTTCGGCGTCGCGCTTGGCGCCGCCTGGCTGGATCGCCGCCGTGACACCGGCGGCGAGGCATAGCTCGAGGCCATCGGTGAACGGGAAGAACGCGTCCGACGCGACCACCGCGCCGACCGCGCGGGACTCTGCCTCGCCTGCGTCCTTGGCAAACTCGGCGGCACGACCCACAGCCTGGCGCGCGGCATCGACCCGGCTCGTCTGACCGCCGCCAATGCCGACCGACATGCCATCGCGCACCAGCACGATCGCATTGGATTTGACGTGCTTCACGATGGTGAAGGCGATCAGCATGTCGCGGATTTCGGCCTCGGTCGGTGGACGTTGCGTGACGGTCTTCAGGTCGCCCGAGCGCACCTGAGCCGCATCGCGGCTTTGCGCCAGATAGCCGCCGGCCAAACTCTTCACCGTGAGCCCCGGTGCCGCCGGATCCGGCATCGCATGGGTCACCAGCACACGGAGATTCTGTTTTGCCGCCAGGATTTTGGCCGCGTCGTCATCGATCTCCGGCGCGATCACCACCTCGGCGAAGAGATCGGCGATCAGTTTGGCGGTCGCGGCATCGAGCGGCCGATTGAGCGCAATAATGCCGCCAAAGGCGCTGACCGGATCGGCCATCAGCGCGCGGCTATAGGCCTCTTCCAGCGTGGCGCCGATCGCAACACCGCAGGGATTGGCGTGCTTAACGATGACAGCGGCCGGACCCTGAAACTCCGCGACCAGTTCAAACGCAGCGTCGGTATCGTTGAGGTTGTTGTAGCTCAGTTCTTTGCCCTGAAGCTGAACCGCACTGCCGATCCCTGGACGCGCAGCACCACCGACGTAGAAGGCGCCCGATTGATGCGGGTTTTCGCCGTAGCGCAGCGTCTGGGCGAGCGCGCCGCCGACCGCAAGATTATGCTGCCAGGGCAGACCGAGCGTCGTCTGGAACCAGCCGGAAATGGCGGCGTCATATGCCCCGGTCCGGGCATAGGCGGCAGCCGCCAGCCGTCGGCGCAGCGCCAGATCGGTGCCGCCGTGATCCAATGCAACGATCAGTTCCGGGTAGTCCGCCGCATCGGTCAGCACTGCGACGGAGACATGGTTCTTGGCGGCGCTGCGGATCATCGACGGCCCACCAATATCGATATTCTCGATACAGGTGTCGAAATCAGCCCCGCGCGCGACGGTCGCCTCGAATGGATAGAGGTTCACGATCACCAGATCGATCGGGTCGATAGCGTGCTGGTCCATCTGCGCCAGATGCGCCGCGTCGTCGCGTTTACCGAGCAGCCCGCCATGAATCTTGGGATGCAGTGTCTTGACGCGGCCATCCATGATTTCAGGGAAACCGGTATGGTCGGCGACCTCGATCACAGTGAGACCGGCATCGCGCAGCATGGCGGCCGACCCGCCCGTCGAGATCAATTCGATACCGTGCCTCGCCAAATGGCCGGCCAAATCAACCAGCCCGGTCTTGTCCGACACGGAAATCAGCGCCCGCCGGGGCATCACTCTTGTTTCAGTCATCCCTGATATCCGCCTCTACGGGCCAACGTGTTGTTCGGCCTGCGCCCGATATTCCGGCACAAGCTCGGCCAGCATGGCAAGCGCTTCAGCACGGCTGCGCGCCCTCGCTGCGATCTCCAGCGCATCGAGTGCCCGGCCCAGCATGGCGATATCGGCGACGCGCGGCGCAGCCAGCAGAATCCCGGCGGTGGCGGTCTGCACCAGCATCTCGCCATCGTGGAAAAGCTGTTCCGACAGCTTCTCCCCGGGCCGCAAACCGGTAAACACGATGCGGATATCCTTATCGACGCTGAAACCCGCCAACCGGATGATCTGACGGGCCAGATCAAGGATGCGCACCGGATCGCCCATATCGAGCACGAAGATCTTGCCCCCCGTCTCCGCATCGGACACGCCAAGGGCAGAGGCCTGGAGCACCAACTCGACCGCTTCGCGCACTGTCATGAAATAGCGCGTCATGTCGGGATGCGTGACGGTCAGCGGGCCACCGCGCGCAAGCTGCCGCTGGAACAGGGGCACCACCGATCCGGTTGAGCCCAGCACATTGCCAAACCGCACCGTGACATAGCGTGTGCCGCTGCCGGTCGCAGCCAGACGCCGCCGTTCGGTGCGGTCGAGCGTCTGGCACCAGGTTTCGGCCAGCCGCTTCGCCGCCCCCATGACGTTGCTGGGATTGACCGCTTTATCGGTCGAGATCATCACCATGGCGATGGCGCCATGTTCACGCGCGGCATCGGCGACATTGCGCGTGCCGATGACGTTGGTGAGGATGCCCTCCTCCGGATTGGCCTCAACCATCGGCACGTGTTTCAGGGCTGCCGCATGAAACACCAGTTCCGGCCGCGTGCTGGCGAAAATCTCACCCAGATGACGGCGGTCGCGGATATTGGCCAGTATGACAGAACGTGGCGTGGTCGCTCCCGCTTCCGACAATTCGAGATCGATCAGATAAAGCGCGTATTCGGAATGGTCGATCAGGATAAGCTGCGAGGGTGCGAGCGTCGTCAATTGGCGCACCAGCTCCGCCCCTATCGTGCCGCCAGCCCCGGTCACCAGCACCCGGCGGCCGCGCACCAGCGCCTCGACCGAGCCGCGATCAAGGGCGGTTTGCGGCCGGTTCAGTAAATCTTCGATATCAATCGGCCGGATTTCGATCGGCCGCCCGTCCTCTTCACGGAAATCGGTAAGGCGCGGCAGGCGGGCGAGCGGCAACGCCATGGCGTCGCTCAATTCGAGCAGGCGCTCGATCTGTGCAGGCTCCAGATGGCGGGTCGCGATCATACGCTGGGGTGCCCGGCCGCGACGGCCCAATTTGCGGACGATATCGGGAATCCCCTCGATCTCGCCCATCACCGTGATGCCGCGGATCGATTGGCCGATCCGCCGGCCCTTCTCGTCGATGATGCCGACGGCGCGATAGCTGCCGACCCGCCGCGCCATTTCACGGATGAACAGATCAGCCTCGTCGCCGGCTCCGATCAGCAGAACCGGGATGGTCGAGACCGCTGCCTGGCGCACCAGCAGATTGCCGAAATGGCCATCCTTGAACACGCGGTAGATCAGTCGGGGTCCGGACAGCAGGAGGATGAGTGCGATCCAGGAAATGATCAGCGAGGCGCGCGGCAGGTCTGCACCGCGCGTGACCAGAAACAGGATCAGCGTGGTCAGCAGCACCGCCAATGTCGCCGCCCGCACAATGCCGATAATGTCGTTCAGCGAGGCATAACGCCAAATGCCGCGATAAAGCCCCATCGAGCTGAACACCAGGGCTGAAACCGTAGTGAACAAGGCGGTGCCGAAGATCGTCGTTTCCGGCACCACGTCGAACGCGTCCGAGCCCCATCGGGCATAGATGCCGATCAGGAAGGCCAGCGCCGAAACGACGATGTCGTGGGCAAGCGCTATATGCGCCCGGTTAAGCCGTAGGGAACCCGCCAACGGTTTTCCTTAAGATGCGCCGATCACGCGAAAGATGCCCCGCGATTACCGCGATGGCATCTGTTTGTCCAGCGCCGAAGAGCGTATGCGACAAACTCTGGTCGGAGGCCGGGCTCCCAGAACGCTAATGATGCAGCGGCGCTTCTACCGGGAACCCGACCTCAAAACCGAGTTTCACGCCGCCATTGGGCGATGGGGTCGGAAGCGGTGGGAAAGGGGCAGCGAGCTCCACCATCTGGGTCGCCGCACGGTCGATATCACGGTAGCCGGAACTGGTTTCGATCGTGGCGGAGACTAGGCTGCCGTTATTTGACACCAGGATCGCGACCATCACATCGCCGGTCCGGCCGCGCGCGGTCTTTTCATCGAGCTTATAGCCAAATTGGAGAATCTGCCGCTTCACTGCGGCAAGATACTCGCTGTGCTCAAGCGAGATGGTCCCCGGCCCATCAAAATTCGTTTGAGCGGCCGATTTGGCAGGTGCGGCAGGCGGTAAGGTCGTACCGGGCGGGGCGGGGGCAGCTTGCGGCGGCCTTGCACCAGCACTTGGGTGCGGGGCAGGTGCGGTCGGCGCTGCACCACCCCGATCAGCATTGCCTTTGACGCTGTCCTCCGAAGTCTGGGTAGTGTGAGGCGGCGGCGGGGGAGGTTCTGGTTGAGACACAGCTTCTCGCTCGATCGGGGATTCTTCGATCACCAGCTGAACCGCCTGTGGCGGCGGCGCATAATCATGCCAATGCGGCAGCAAGCCGAGCAACAACGCCAGCAGGACCAGATGCAAGGCGGCCG